>JANLGX010000407.1 GCA_024654005.1 Gemmatimonadaceae bacterium
CTCCCGGCACAGGCGATACCGATCAGCAGGCAGCCGGCAACTCGAAGAGCAACGGGGCGCATGCTGCCAAGTTGGCCAGAAACCGGCTTACCGCAACGACAATGGAGTCCGATGTGGCCGTAACGTCGTTGCGACCACTCGGCACAACCGTCTCCAGTCCACGCGGGCCGGACCTACCATCAGTAGTAGTGGCGTTAACCGGCCGACCGTACGATCTTATGGCCGCTAAAACATCTATTTACGAGGCCGGGATGGCGTTCAATACGACGTCGAAGAGAAAGCATCGCGTTGCGGTTGCAGTCATCGCCGCGCAGCTCGCGCTGGCCTGCGGCGGTGGCGACAAGCTGGACCCGCCGGTTCCGACGAGCGTCGCGGCGACCTCCACGACCACGTTGCAGGCGATTGCCGGCTCGTCGGTGGCCGAGAAGCCTTCCGTCATCATCAAGGACCAGCGCGGCAACCCGATGGCGAACGTCGCCGTCAACTTCGCGGCCGTGCTCGGCGGCGGCACTGTGTCCGGCGCGAGCCAGACGACCAGCTCCACGGGGATCGCGACCGCAGGCGATTGGGTGCTCGGCACTACGGCCGGCGCAAACGCGTTGACCGCTGCAGCTACCGGCCTGTCGCCGCTGACGTTCTCCGCGACCGGCGTCGCCGGACCCGCCTCGGCGATCGTCAAGACCAGCGGCGATGGCCAGTCGGCTACAGTCGGCAGCGCGGTCGCCGTCGTACCTGCGGCCACGGTCACCGATGCAAACGGCAATCCCGTCGCCGGCGCCGCCGTCACGTTTGCGGTGGTGGCCGGTGGGGGGTCGATCGCAGGTGGAACGGCGACGACGGGCTCGAACGGAGTCGCGACCACGGGGAGCTGGACGCTGGGGACCGTTGCCGGTGGGAATACGATGTCAGTCGCGTCGGGGACGCTCGCGGAGGCTGTATTCACTGCGACTGCGCTCGCGGACGTGCCGGCCAAGCTGGGGATCGTCACGCAGCCTGGAGTCGCATCGGTCGGGGCGCCGATCACCGCGGCGCCCGTCGTGCACGTGCGGGACCAGTACGGGAATCTCGTCGCCACGGCGACCGGCGTGACCGCCTCGCTCGCGAGCGGACAGGGCACGCTCGGCGGGACGGTCACTGTTACCGCGGTCGCGGGCGTGGCGACGTTCAGCAACCTCGTGCTCAACGACTTCACCAGCGACGGCACGGCGACGCTGCGCTTCACCGCGCCGGGATTGACGCCGGCCACGTCGAGCAGCTTCACGGCGTACGGGTCGGTGCTCAACCTGACGATCGACGGCGTATACCTCACCCAGTCCACGCAGACGTATCAGGGCTCCGTCCCGCTGATCGCCGGCCGCGCGGGACTGATTCGCGTCTTCGTCAAGGCATCGAGGGCGAATTCGGCCGCCCCGGCCGTAAGAGTGAGGCTGTATCGCAACGGCGGTCTGGTACAGACTTACACGATCGAGGCGCCGTCGTCCGCGGCACCGACGACGGTGAACGAGGGATCGCTCACTTCGTCGTGGAACGTGGCGGTCCCCGCCAACGTCATGCAGACCGGCCTTTCGATTCTCGCCGACGTCGACCCGTCCGGGACCGTCCCCGAGGGGACCCGGTCCGACAATTCGTTTCCCGTCTCCGGCGCGCCGGCCGCGCTCGACGTGCGAACGGCGAGCACGTTCAAGGTGACGCTCGTGCCGGTCATACAGGCCGGGAACGGCTTGCAGGGCGACGTGACGGAAGCGAACAAGAACGGGTACGTCGAGTTCGCGAGACGTATCTACCCGGTCTCCACCTACGACGTGGCGGTTCGGACACCTTATACGTACAACGGCGTCCTGGCCGCCGACTATGGCCCGACCTGGGTCAGCCTGTTGGTTCAGATCGACGCGTTGCGCAAGGTGGAAGGGCCCGACAGGCATTTCTACGGCGTGATCAAGCCGGACTATACGCAGGGCGGCACGGGCTTCGGCTACATCGGATTGCCCGCTGCGATCGGCGTGGATTGGGCGAGCCCGAGGGACCCCGGCTCCACCCTGCGGGCGATTACAGCCGCGCACGAATGGGGGCACAATTTCGGTCGGCTGCACATCGCCTGTGGAGAGCCTGCGAATCCCGACCCGCTGTACCCGCACGACCCGCTCAGCATCGGCGCGTACGGCTACGACGCAACCGTCGGCGCCTTGCTGCCGCTGAGCTTCGTGGACCTCATGACGTACTGCACGCCGCGCTGGATCAGCGACTACACCTACAAAGCCGTGATCAACTTCCGCGCGGCGCAAGCCGCGGACGCTTCCACTTCGGCGGGTCCGCGGCGGTCGCTGCTCGTGTGGGGACAGATAACGCCGGGCGGAATCGTGCTCGAGCCTTCGTTCGAGATAGACGCGCGGCCGTCGCTGCCGACGCGCGCGGGTCCGTACAGGATCAGCGCGACGGACGCGGCCGGCCGCGAGATATTCGGCTTCTCCTTCGCCGGAAACGAGATCGATCATGCTCCGAATCACCGCCTTTTTGCCTTTGTCGTGCCGCTGCCGGCCGGACAGGCGAGACCGGCGGCCATCCGGCTCACCGCGAACGGACGCGAGTCCGTGCGCCGCAGCTCGCTCCTCCCGGGCCCGCTCGGCAACGCTCCCCTGACTCCCGGGCCGGCGCGGCTCGACAGGATCGGCGGTCCGCGCTCGCGGCTGGAGTGGGACGCAAAGGCCTATCCGATGGCGCTCGTGCGCGATCCCGCGACGGGGCAGATCCTGTCGTTCGCCCGCGGCGGCAGGCTCGACATTGCGGTTCCCGGACAGGAGCTGGATGTCACGTTCTCCGACGGCGTGCGCTCGGTGCGCCAGCGCATCCCGGTCGCGCCGCGATGACGCGTCCATTCGAAGCATCGCCTGCGATGAGCCTGCGCGCCGCGGCGGCACTGGGCGCGCTCGCGCTGGCCGGGTGCGCGGCCAATGGAGCGGTGCCGGATTCCTCGGCCGCGACGCCGAGCGCCGCGCCCGCGTACACGCGGGTGACGCTCGAGCGGAAGCCCTGTTTCGGGACGTGTCCTGTGTATCGCGTGTCCGTGGCGGAAAACGGCGCGGTCATCTTCGAGGGGCTGGGATACGTGGATTCGATCGGCAGCTTCACTGGCCGGATCGATGCGGAGAGAGTCGCCGCGCTGGCGCGCCTCTTCGAGGAGCACGATTACTTCGCGCTGGACGACAAGTACGCGTACGGCGAGCCGAACTGCGCGCAATACGGCACCGACGCGCCGACGGTGATCACGTCGATCACGATTGGGGATCGCTCGAAGCGCGTCGAGCACGATCTGGGCTGCGCCGGAGTGCCGCAGCGCCTGTGGGATCTCGAGAGCGGTATCGACGAGATCATCGGCACGTCCCGCTGGATCGGGCGGTGACGGCGCGGTAATTTGGCGTCGGCGCTAGCGCGCGCCCACGAGCTGGAATGCCGCCCAGTAGCGCGGATGGCTCCACTGCGGATGCGCTTTGTCGCTTCGCACGTCGATCTGCGCCCGGCGCAGCGCTTCGGCTTTCGTCGCCCCCGTGAGCCAGCGCTCGTAGAAGCGGCGCATCAGGAAGCCGGTAGCTTCGTCATCGACGCTCCAGAGGCTCACCAGCACGGTGCGCGCCCCTTTCGCCAGCAGACCGCGCTGCAGTCCCACGGTCCCCTCGGCCTGCTTCGGATTGCCCAATCCTGTCTGACACGCGCTCAGGACGACGAGATCCGCGGTCAGTGTCAGCGCGTCGTCGTCCATGATCTCGCCCAGGGTCAGCAGCCCATCGTGTAGCGAGTCGGGCGCGAGCGCGACGTAGGAGTTTCTTACGGCCGCGTCATTGCCGAAGGCGAGGCCGTGCGTGGCGAGGTGCACCAGGCGTGCTGCGGGCAGCGCCTTCCGCACCGTTCCTTCGCTCGCCGCGCGACCGGCGACGAGTGGGACACCCAGCCGCGCTGCCAGCCACTCTCCCTCTCGCTGCGCTCCCGGCAGCTCCGCGAGCGCGACTTTGGAGCCGCTCGTCGTGGCGACCTGGGGCATGTCCGGATTCGCGACTACCAGCGGCTTCGCCGTCTCCGGGGGAGCCGGGCGGGCTTCCGCCGCAGCGAGCGCGCGCAGTGACGGCGCGTAGCGCACGGCGAAGCGCGCGCCGAGCGGCACCGCGTCTCCCTTCACGTGCAGCGCGGAGAAGGGAACCAGCCCGAGGACTCCATGGGGCACCACGATGAGCTCGCTGCCGCGGCGCGCGGCGCGAACTCCGGCCGGGAGCAGCAGCTCGGAGATCGTGGCGAGAGCGGCGCTCACTTCTCCTTCGTCGAGCAGATCGAAGCCACGGCGGGTAGCTTCCTGCTCGGCATTTCCCCGCGCCATACCTTGCCTGGCCGACTCAGCGCCGAGTCCCGTCCGCAGCGAAGCGATCAGACCGGCGAGTTGCTCGGCGGTGATCGGACGCTGGTCCAGCGACAGCCGGCCGCCGGGCTCGAGATGCCAGACGGAGAGCGTGTCGGCTGCATGCTGGTAATACAGCAGACTTGCGCGCGCCGCCCGCAACGGCGCCAGCAGCTCTCCTGCTTCATGCTGAAGGTCGCGCCCCGGCTTCGCGACGTCATCTTCCCCGGACTTCGCGCTCCCGCGACCGCCGCCCACCATCAGATCCACGATTGCCTGCGCCCGCCCGCGCTCCGCCGCCGCCAGCGCCGCGGCGCGCGCTTCCGCCGCCGCGTCACCCGCGAGCGATCGCGCCAGCCCCGCCCAAGCGCCCGACCAGTGTTCGTAAACCCCGAACTCTTGCTCGGCGTAGCTCACTGCATTCGCATCCGAGCCGGCCTGCCGGCGCAGCGCGGCGAACACCGCCGCGGCGCTGTCATAGAAGACGGTCGCCGAGCGGAGGTCGCGGAACGGCACGGCCGCCGTGTGATACAGGTAAGCGATGTTGTCGAGCGACAGAGCCTCGCCGCCGGGGTCGCGGATCTCCCGCTGGATCGCGAGCGCCTGCGTGAAGGCGGCGAGCGCGGAGTCGGGACGCGCCGTGTTTCGGTACAACCGGCCAAGGTGATTCAGCGACATGGCCTCGCCGTGCCGATCATCTATCTCGCGCTGAATCGGCAGCGCCTGCCGCAGATACACTATCGCCGAATCGGGGCGGTGCATGTCCCGGAACACCCCGCCGATCGATTGCAGCGTGGTGGCCTCACTCCAGCGACTCCCGGTCTCGCGAAAGATCGGCAGCGCGAGGCGGTAGTACGCGAGCGCCGAGTCGGGATTCGTCTCGATGAAGGTCGTGCCCATCCCGTAGAGCGTGACCCCTTCGCCCTGCCGGTCGTTGGCGAGCCGGTGTATCGGGAGAGCGGCGCGCCAATACGCGAGCGCGGAGTCCGGCCGGCCTATTCCCTTGTACTCGGAGCCCATGTTGCTGAGCGCTGTCGCTTCACCCACCCGGTCGCCGATCGCGCGCGCAATCTCGAGAGATCTCCGGTAATAGAAGAGCGCCGAGTCGGCGCGTCCCGCCGAGCTCTGCACGAACCCGATGTTGCCGAGCGTGGTGACTTCCTGGAACCGGGTGCCCAGCTGGTGTTGCGTGGCGAGCGCGAGATAGAAATAGTGCAGCGAGGAATCCGGCTTGCCGGTCACCGCGTACAGCGTGCCGATGTTATTGAGCACCGTGGCCGACAGCTCGAGATCGCCGGCCGTGCGCGCGAGACCGAGCGCGGCGGTGAAATACACCAGCGCCGAGTCGGGCTCGCCGGTGTCGTTATACACGTTGCCGATGTTGTTGAGCGACGTCGCCTCGCCGGACGTGTCGTTCACGGCGCGGCTGATCGGGAGCGCCGCCCGGTGATATGCCATCGCGGAGTCCGGCTTGCCGGTCTCCCCGAAAGCGTGACCGATGTTCGACAGCGCGACGGCTTCGTTTTTGGCATCCCCTGCCCGCCGGAGAAGAGCCAACGCCTGTCGCAAGCTCAGGAACGCCGAATCGAATTGCCCAAGCTGCGAGTACAGACCGCCGAGGTCGGTGAGTATGTCCCCTTCGCCGGCCGCGTCACCGAGCGCGCGGCGGATCGCGAGGGCATCGTCGTAGGCGGTGCGCGCCGAATCGAATCTGCCGGCGCCGGCGTGGAGCTCACCGATGTGGGTGAGGACGGTAGCCTCGCGCCGGCGGTCGAGCGACACCTTGTGACTAAGCAGCGCTTTCCGGAAATGAGCGAGCGCCGTGTCCGGCCTGCTCGACTTCATCGCGACGGCGGCCTTCTCGAGGCTGTCCACCCTGGCGGGAGGGAGTTGCGCGGCCGCGGGCGTGGCCGCGAGCAGCGTCGCCGTTGTGAGCAGCTTGATCAGTGACATGCAGCAACCCTCCGACGACGTACGCGGCCAGCCACCGGATCGAATACGGCGGCGGTGCGATTCGTCACTTTTCACGCACGAATATTCCGCGCGAAGCCGCGCAAGTCCAGCGCGGGCGAAGGAGTGCCCCATTGTGAGGCCATTCGGCTCCGGCCGGACCACTTGGCACTGGGTTTGATAGTGTGCGGGGGCGGAGGGTAACCCACCGATGCCCTACAGAACGTTCGCCGACGAGCAGGGAAGAAGCTGGGAGATATGGGACGTGCGGCCCGAACGTATCGAGCGGCGCGGCGCGGAACGTCGCCAGGAGCAGCCAACGCCGTGGACCGGGCTGGAGCGCCGCGTCTCGGATCGCCGGCCGAAGCGTGGGATGCGGATGCGCCTGACTCATCCGCTGTCGGAAGGTTGGCTGGTTTTCAAGTCGGACGAGGAAAAGCGGCGGCTGTCTCCGATACCGGCGAACTGGGAGAGTCTGCGAGGCCAGTACCTTCGGGCGCTCTGGGAAAAAGCCGAGGTCATAGAAACGAGAGTCAGGGAGCAGTCCGCCTAGCGGGCGATCGCGCTGCCGGGGGCTGCGCTAGGAAACCTCTCGACTCGCGGCGGGCAGCTTGTGTTGGTCGGACAGCAGCTTCGTGGTGAAGCGCTGGCCTTCGGAGATCCTCTCGACTTCGACGGCGATCGCCTCGACTGCCTGGTTGAGCTGGGCGAGCTGGGCCGTGACCTCCACCGGGACCTTCGGGCTGTGACCGGTGCGGTCGATCCGCCGGGCGATCGCGCGCGCTATCGGAAAACCGATGATGATCATGACGAGCATGAACATCGAAGCGATCGCCACTTCCTGCACGCGAGGTGGGATATCCTCCGGAATTGCCCAGGAGGGCGGCACCTGCGTGGTCGCGACACCCGGCGGTGCCACGGTGGTGACCGTCACCCGGCCGGCCTCATCCTGTGCTACGCGCGTATTCTGGATCGCCTCTCGCACCTGCTCGCGTATCTGTTCTCGAGTGGTAGCTCGCGGGGCTGCTGGCTCCTGCATGTGGGTCCCGGGTGTGAATGTCAAAATCGGTACATGACTCCCTACGTCTCGAAAACTGGCTCCGTTTCACCGGTAATTTGCCGCATGGTCGGCGCATCGCGTAATATCGGGCCGTGACCAAAGTGGATTTTTCCGGAAAGACCGTCGTTCTCACCGGGGTCGGGCGCGCCGGCCAGGTGGGTGAGATCGTGGCCAGGGCGTTCGCCGACGCCGGCGCGCGGCTGGCGCTGATCGACCGGGACGACCAGGTCCACGCGCGCGCGGCCGAGCTCGGGGGCACCGCGTCCGCCCACGTCTGCGACCTCACCAACGCGGACGAGGTCGCCGCCACGGCGCAGCGAATCGCCGCCGACAGTGGCGGGTCGATAGCCGCGCTCGTGAATCTCGCGGGCGGCTTCGGCATGAGCGGCCCGGTCGCCGACAGCGACCCCGCCGTCCTGCACAAGCAGATCGCGATCAATCTCACCACGGCCTATCTCGCGACGCGCGCCTTTCTCTCGCTGCTGCGCGAGGGAAAAGGCGCGATCGTGTATTTCGCGTCGGCCTCCGTTCTGCCCGACGGCACATCGAAAAACATGAGCGGCTACGCGGCGGCGAAAGCAGGCGTGCTCGCTCTCATGCGATCCGTCGCCGCCGAGGAGCTGGGCGTGGTGCGCGCGAACGCGCTCGCGCCGACGCAGATCCGAACCGCCGAGAACGTCGCGGGCATGGGGGAGAATGCCGCGTACGTCGAGCGCGAAGCGGTCGCCGAGGCCGTGCTCTTCCTCTGCTCGCCCGCGAGCCGCAACGTCACCGGACAGGCGATCAAGCTCCAGTGAACAAATCGCTCGCGCTGATCCTCGCGCTGCTCGCGGGACTCTCGATCGGCGCGCTGCTCCGCGCGTACGATCCGGCGCTGGCCGACTCCGCGATCGCGCTGGCCGATCCGGTGGGCACGCTCTGGGTCAACGCGATCCGGATGACTGTGATTCCGCTGGTCGTCTCCACCGTGCTCGCCGCGCTGCTCGCGCCGGGATCGCGCGCGCTGTTCGCGCAGCTCGGCTGGCGCGCGGCCGCGCTGCTCGGGGTGTTGGCGCTCGTGCTCTCGTCGCTGTCCGTGCTTGCGGCGGAGTTTGCGTTCGCGTGGCTGCCGCTGGACGACGCGCGCGCCGCGGCGTCCGGGCTCGCCACCACCGGGCCGGCCGCGGAAGTGCCCGGGATCGGGGAATGGCTCGTCAGTCTCGTGCCGGTGAATCCGGTGAAGGCCGCCGCCGACGGCGCGATGCTCCCGCTGTTGATCTTCACGATCTCGTTCGGACTCGCCGCCACGACCCTCGCTGAAGCGAGTCGCGAGCGGCTGCGCGAGCTGACGGTCGCCATCTCCGACACGATGCTGCGGATCGTCGAGTTCGTGCTCCTGCTCGCGCCGGTCGGCGTGTTCGCGCTGTCCCTCGTGCTGGCCGCGCGGCTCGGCGCGAGCGCGGTCGGCGCGCTCGGCGTCTTCGTGGGCGTGGTCGTGGTGCTGTGCGTGCTGGCCATCGCCGCGTTTTATCCGCTCGTGGCGGTTGCTTCCACGACGCGAGTGCGCGATTTCGCCGCGGCATCCACCGCCGGACAGGCGCTCGCCTTCAGCGCGCGCTCATCGCTGGCCGCGCTGCCGGCGATGCTGGAGGGCGCCAGGGAGCGGCTCGCGGTGCACCGCGACCTCCCCGGTTTCTTTCTGCCGATATCGGCGGCGATCTTCCGCCCCGGAAGCGCCGTGGCGATTCCGACCGGCGCCATCTTCGTGGCGCGGCTGTACGGCATCGATCTCGGCGTGGCGGACCTCGCTACGATCGCCGTGACTTCCGCGCTGCTCACGTTCAGCGTGCCGTCCATTCCCGGAGGAACGATTCTCATAATGGCGCCCGTTCTCGCGGCCGTCGGTATCCCGGTCGCGGGGATCGGCGTACTGCTCGCGCTCGACGCGATACCGGACATGTTCCGCACGACGACCAACGTCACGGGGCACATGGCGGCCGTCACGATCCTGGACCGCTGGGCCGGCGACGCCGCGCCCGGCGCCGCGAGCACCGCGCATGAGTGAGACCGCGCTCGTGGCGCGTACCGGAAACATCTATGCCGGGCTGCTTCCGATCACCGTGGCGCTGACCACGTTCGTGGTGGGCTCGCTCTATCTCACGGAGCAGCACCGGACGAAGATCTGGGATGAAGTCGAAGAGGAGGAGAAGGCAGCATGATGCATCTCCTGCTGCTCGCGCAGGTATTCTCGGCGGCGGACAGCTCGCTCGCCGCGGCCATAGACCGGCGCGTCGCCGCGACCGACAGCGCGCAGGTCGCCGTCGCCGTCGTCGACCTCGGGTCCGGCGCTAGCTGGTACCGGAATGCCGACACGGTCTTCCACGCCGCCAGCACGATGAAGGTGCCGGTGCTGGTCGAGGCGTTCTACGCCGCGCGCGAAGGACGCATCTCGCTGGAGCAGGAGCTGCTGGTCGTGAACCAGTTCGCGTCCATCGTCGACGGAAGCCCGTACGCCCTGGACGCCCGCGTGGACGGCGATTCCGCGCTGTACGGCCTCGTGGGAAGCCGCGTGCTCATTCGCGATCTCGCGCGCCGCATGATCACGCGCTCGAGCAACCTCGCGACCAACATCATGGTCGCCGTGCTCGGCGCCGAGCAGATCAACGCGACCGCGCGCAAGCTCGGCGTGACCAGATCGCTCGTCCTGCGCGGCGTCGAGGACCAGAAGGCGTTCGACCGCGGGATGAGCAACACCATGACCGCGCGCGATCTCGCCACGCTGTTCGCCGCGCTGCAGCGCGGGCAGGTCGCGGGGCCGGAAGACACGCGCGACATGCTCGACATCCTGCTGGCGCAGGAGTTCAACTCGAAGATTCCGGCGGGGTTGCCGCCCGGCACGCGCGTCGCCCACAAGACCGGCGAGATCACCGCCGTGTCGCACGACGGCGGGATCGTGTACCCGCCGGGGCGCGCGCCCTACGTGCTGGTCGTGCTGACCCGGGGCGTGCGCGACGGGAGAGCCTCAGCCGCGCTGATCGCGGACATATCGCGGATCGTGTACGCGCACGCGACCGGAGGGCGGTAGCGCGGGTGCTGATTACACCGGTTCGCTATCTCGTTTGTGTCGCGCCGAAATGAGGATTCTCGATGAGGCCGATGGTGTTCCCGAACGGATCATCGATTGCCGCCACCAATATGCCTTCACCGACGTCCTGAACCGGACTCCTCACGGTGACGCCTCGCTCGATCAGAGCCGCGATGACCGCTTTGAGGTCACGAACTCCCCAATAGGCCACCGCACCACCAGGTCCCGGCGCCTGCTTTGTCACATCGGGGTCCAGCCCAAGCTCGAAGCCACCGATGTCGAACCCCACGTAGAACGGCATGTCGAAGTAGGGGGCGGTCTCGAACGTCGCGCTGTACCACGTTTTCGCGCGGTCGAGGTCGGACACCTTGTATATGACTGTGCGTAGGCCGAGGAGCATGAAAGTGTCGGGTGTGGGAGAGGCGAATTTGCGTGTGCGCTGTGCTGCATATGTATGGCCAATGCGGACTTCGCAAGGTTTCGATGGATGCAGCGGAGGATTAGCAGGTTGCCTGGCTGCGCTAAGCCGTTTGCATCCTCAATCCGCAATCGCATTTTTCGCGTGACTAGGAGCGGGCCGGATAGCGATTAGATTTGTGTGCTAATGCCCTCCCGCGACTCAACCCTCCTGGACGCCCGCGCTGTTGAGAGGACGTTGAAGCGCATGGCCGACGAGATTCTCGAGCTCACCGGCGGCACCGACGACCTCGTGCTCGTCGGCATCCAGCGGCGGGGCGTCCAGCTCGCCGACCGGCTGGTCGATCTCATCTCCGCGAGCGAGACGGTCCGGGTCCCGCGTGGCGCGCTCGACATCACCCTCTACCGCGACGACCTCCAGACTGTGGGCCCGCGCCCCGTGGTGGGCCGCACCGATCTCCCCTGGGAGCTCGAGGGCCGCAAAGTCGTGATCGTGGACGACGTGCTCTATACCGGCCGCACGGTCCGCGCGGCGCTGGACGAGCTGGCCGATTTCGGCAGACCCGCCCGCATCGCGCTGGCCGTGCTGATCGATCGCGGCGGCCGCGAGCTTCCGATCCACGCGGACATCGTCGGCAAGAAGGTCGACGTCGAGAGCGGCGACCGCGTGGACGTGTTGCTCGAAGAAGTAGACGGCAAAACCTCTGTGGTCATCTCCCGGGCCGACAGCGCATGAGCAGCGCGCTCGGAAAGGACCTGCTCGGTCTCGAGCCGCTCTCCGCCGAGCAGATCAAGCTCATTCTCGACACCGCCGAGCCGTTCAAGGCGATCAGCGAGCGGGCCATCAAGAAGGTCCCGACGCTGCGCGGCTCCACGATCGTGAACCTGTTCTTCGAGAACTCGACGCGTACGCGCATCTCCTTCGAGTTTGCCGAGAAGCGGCTCTCCGCCGATCCGGTGAACGTCTCGGCGGCGGGCTCCAGCGTGTCCAAGGGCGAGACGCTGGTGGACACCGCCCGCAACCTCGAGGCGATGCGGATCGACATGGTCGTCATCCGCCACGGCTCCTCCGGCGCCGCGCAGTTCCTCGCCGAGCGCATCAAGTCGAACGTGATCAACGCGGGCGACGGCATGCACGAGCATCCCACGCAGGGGCTGCTCGATCTCCTGACCCTGCGCGATCACTTCGGCGACCTGGCGGGCAAGCGCGTGTGCATCTGCGGCGACGTGCTCCACTCCCGCGTCGCGCGCTCCAACATCTGGGGGCTGCGGAAGGTGGGCGCCGAAGTCGCGGTGTGCGGCCCGCGCTCGCTCCTGCCGAGCGCGATCGAGGAGCTCGGCGTCACGGTGTTCGATCACATCGAGGACGCCATCGAATGGGCCGACGCGCTCAACGTCCTCCGGCTCCAGATCGAGCGCATGACGGGCGGGTACATTCCCTCGCTGCGCGAGTACAACCGCGTCTTCGGCGTGACGCGCGACCGCCTTGCGCGCGCGCCGCGGGACGTGCTCATCCTTCACCCCGGGCCGATGAACCGCGGCGTCGAGATCGACTCCGACGTGGCCGACGGGGAGCATTCCGTGATACTCGACCAGGTGACTAACGGCATCGCCGTGCGGATGGCCGTGCTGTATCTCCTCGCGGGCGGTAACCCCGCGCTGGCGGAGTCCGCCAAGGCGGCCGCGCGATGACACAGCCGATCCTGCTCCGCAGCGGCCGGGTGGTGGATCCCTCGCGGAAGATCGACGGCGAGCAGGACGTGCTGCTCGTGGACGGCCTGATCGAAGCCTGCGGCAGCGGTCTCGCCGCGCCCGACGGCGCGCGCGTGCTCGACTGCGCCGGCATGATCGTCTCGCCCGGCTTCATCGACGTGCACTGCCATCTGCGCGAGCCCGGGAGGGAAGACGTCGAGACCGTGGCGACGGGCGCGCGCGCCGCGGCGGCCGGCGGATTCACCGCCGTCTGCGCCATGCCCAACACCGATCCGGTCACCGACAACCAGGCGGCGGTGGG
>JANLGX010000408.1 GCA_024654005.1 Gemmatimonadaceae bacterium
GCCTGATGCGGTGCGGGCCAGTGTGACGGGGGAGATCGAGCTGCCGGGCGGGATGCGTGTACCACGGAGCGAGTTTGGTGGCGGAGACTTCCGGGCACCGGACGATGGATTGCGGCCTGATGTTCCCGGCCTGGAAGCGCCTGCGTTCGCGCCGGAGTTGAAGCCGTCGGCGACTGGGATACCGGCAGAAGCGCCGGTCGTTGCCAAGCTGAAGCAGTACATCAAGGATTCCAAGGCGGCGCAGAAAGAGTTTGCCGAGCAGGTCCATGCCAACCGCGTGGAGATCAACGCCAAGCTGGAGGGAGCGCGTGCTATCGGGGCGCCCCCGGACGAACTGAGGAAGATCCGCGCGCAACTCAAGGCTGCGGACGAAGTGCCGGTCAACAGCGCCGTGCAGTTTACGCCAGACGACATCCGCGAGATCGCTGCCACGATTACCCAGGCGCCGGAACTGCGGGGCTTTGAGACCGTCGATGCGCTCGATGCGTTCACCAAGATTGCATCGGGTTCTCGGCCCACGAAGGGGGAGATCGAACTACTCAAGCGCGTCTTCCCCGACCTTGCCCACCAGCTCGAAGAAGTCTCGCGAACGACAAAGGCATGGCGCGCCTTCGTTGATGTCACGGGGCTGCCGCGCGCCTTCCTGTCCTCGTTCGACATGTCGGGTGCCTTGCGGCAGGGTGCGTACCTCGTGGGGCGCAAGCAGTGGTGGACGAACCTGCGAACTTACGCCGAGGCGATGGTGCGGAAGCCGGAGTATGCCAGCGAGATCGACGACTGGCTCAAGGGCGGCCGGCGGGTGCGGCGGCTGGCTGCGGAAGGGGACCAGTCGGCGGTAGAGGCCATCCAGCGGGCGCACTTGCGGGAGAGTGCCGGGCTTGACCTGGCGGACTTTGGCACGGTGGCGGGCAAGACAGCGAAGCTGGAAGAGAGCTTCCCGACGCGGTGGGCCTCCAAGCTCCCCTTCATCTCCCGTTCCGAGCGCGGCTATGTGACCTTCCTGAACAAGATTAGGGCGGATACGTTCGATTCCTTTGCCAATAGCCGAATCAAGGCGGGCATCACGGGCAAAGAGCTTGAACAGGACTTGCAGCAGATGGCCTCGTGGGTCAACATCGCCACGGGGCGGGGGGCCATGCCGCGCGGGCAGGTGGGAGAGGCGCTGACGGTACTGGCAAACCGGGGCATGTGGGCGCCACGGCTGGCGATCTCCCGATTCGAGGCCCCCGTGCAGGCGTTGCGGCCTGGTATCACGAGCGCAGTACGGAAGCAGATGATCCGCGACTACGTGGCCTTCTTTGGCGCTGCCACCAGTGCGCTCACGTTGCTGGAAGTTACAGGAGTAGCGACGGTCAATCTCAATCCCACGTCGTCGGACTTCGGCAAGGCCAAGATCGGCAACATCCGGCTGGACCCGTGGGCGGGCGAACAGCAGGTAGCAACGTTCCTTTCCCGGATGGCGAACGCTGCTGCGAAGGGCGAGATCGACACATTCCACAAGATCGGCTGGAAGTTCCTGCGAACCAAATTTGACCCGGCTGTCGGCGCCCTGGTGGATGTCTATTTTGGCGAGAATGTGATAGGAGAGCGAGTGTCGCCAAGCAGCCTCAAGGAGAAGCTGATCCCGCTCTACCTCCAGGACATGTGGTCTGCCTTCCAGGAAGAAGGCGTGCGCGGAGCGTTGACCGTTCTGCCGGGCTTCTTCGGCGTGGGCACCCAAACCTATGAGAGCCCCGCTGATGCTCGCACACGCATCGAAGAGGAGATGGGCATCACGGGGATTCCCAGCGCTGCCGAAGAGCGCACGATTCGCGACCGGCTCATTGCCGAAGGCAAGTACGTGCAGAAAGAGACGACGGCAGAAGAGCAGTTGCCGGTGGCGCGCGAGCAGCGGGAGGAAGAGAAGGCGACGCGGGAAACAGAACTGCGGCAGGCCATCGAGTCCGGCGCCGACGGAGCGGATCTGACCGAAGCCATCCGCGACTTCAAGTTCTCATCCTACATCGCGAACCGGGCGATCGGCACCGAGAAGATGACGGAGTTCTTCGACCAGTTCAAGAGCGACCCGAAGGCTCTGAAGGATGCGCTGGGCGAGGCGTACTGGGGCGTGCCGGTCAACGAATTGCCCGATGGCACCCTGGACTTTGCGACTCAGAAAGAGATTCGCGGGCACATCCTTGCGGTGGCGAAGCTGCGGGGCGTCTCGCTCAACTACATCACGGGCACCGGCGCCGACACCTTCCGTGGTACGCGCTTCGACGACCCGGTGGTAGCCAGTGCTGTACTTGCTTATGAGCAGGATATGGAATCGCTCGACACGACCGGCTTCTATGCCGCGAAAAGCAAGTCGGCGTTCATTCTTTCGGAAACAAAAGAAGCCCGAGAAGCGGAAGCCATCTTGCGCGCCCGTGGGCTGTACGGCTCGTCGATGGCCTCAGTGGACAGCC
>JANLGX010000409.1 GCA_024654005.1 Gemmatimonadaceae bacterium
GGATCATTGAAGCGAACCAGCGCCCCATCGGAGCCCGCGTTCGCCGCCACGTCCACCTTCCGCCACATGTCGCGCGCCGCGAGTCGCCGGACGCGGTCGGGCGCGGGGGGCTCGTGCCTGTTGAGCACGTCCCACAGCTCCGACGCGGCTCCGATGGCGGGGTCGAACCGGCCGTCGCTCGCCGACGCGACGCGCAGCGCGGTCGCGATCACGGCGCCGGACTGGGCAGTGACGCGTACGCCGTCGCGACCGGCGCCGAGATTCGCCCGTCCGATGTCCGAATCGCTCCGGAAGCGGGTCATCGTGCTCTCCACCCACCGCAGCTCGGAGATGGCCGCGTCGATCGCGCGCGCGGCGAAGCGCTCGTCACGGTGCGCCACCTGTATCTCGGCGATCGTTCCCATCAAAGGGATCCTGCGTCGCACCAGCGGCGTGTACCGGCGCAGCGAGGCCGGCAGCGAGAGCGCCACGAACACGCCTACGCCGATGGTCAGGAATTCGCGCCGGTCGGGGTGCCGGCGGAAGATCGTGTCACGCGCCATCGTAATCTCCCTCTGTGTGACGCCCGCACTCTCCCGCGCAACCCGCGCAATGGCCGGTGCAGCCGCGAGGGCGCACCATGCCGTACAGCGTGAAGAGAGCGGCGCAGGCGATGATTCCGAGAATGCTTCCCATCAGCTGGTTCCCATCCCGGCGAACCCCATGAAGGCCATGGACAGGCACGACGCGACGACGAGCACGAGTCCCATTCCGCGCGCCATCGCTGGCACGTCGGCGACTTCGATTCGCTCGCGGATTGACCCCATCAGTATGAGCGCCAGGGTAAGGCCCAGACCAGCGCCCAGTGCGAAAACGAGGCCTTCCGCGAAGCCGTAGCCCCGGCTCGTCTGGAATAGAGCAAGTCCGAGGATCGCACAGTTCGTGGTGATGAGCGGCAGGTAGATGCCGAGCTCCCTGAACAAAACCGGCACGAACTTCTTGATGACCATCTCCACGATCTGCACCGTCGACGCGATGACGACGATGAAGGCGATGGTCCGGAGGTACGGCGTCCGCGCGAGCACGAAGGTGTTGAGGAGCCAGACGCTGATCGCGGTGATGAGCAACACGAAGGTATTGGCGGCACCCAATCGCCAGGCGTTGCCCACCTTGGAGGTGACTCCGAAGAACGGACACAGCCCGAGGAACATCGCCAGCGTGAAGTTGTTGACGAGGACCGTGGAGAGAAAAATCCAGGCGAGATTGTTCATGCGGCCGCCGCTTTCGCGCGCTGAGCCTTCAGGGTGCCGTACCATCCCATGAGCAGCAGCACCAGACCGAGGGTCAGGAATCCGCCCGCCGGCATCACCATCACCACCCACGGCTCGAACGCTGGGCCGAGCACGTTGAAGCCGAAGAGCGATCCGCTCCCGAGCAGCTCGCGGATGGTGCTCAGCGTCGAGAGCGCGAGCGTGAAGCCGGCGCCCATGCCGAGCGCGTCGGCCAGAGCGCGGACGGGCCGCACCTTGCTGGCGAACGCTTCCGCCCGCCCCAGGATCAGGCAGTTGACGACGATCAGCGGAACGAACGGTCCGAGCGCCTCGGAGATCACGGGAAAGGTGGCCGCGAGAATGAGGTCGGCCACCGTCACGAACGTCGCGATTGTGAGGACGTACGCCGTTATCCGCACTTCGGTCGCGATGTACCTGCGCAGAATCGAGATCATGAAGCTCGACGCAGTGAGCACGAACGTCGTGGCGATCCCCATGGCAAGACCGTTGGTGAGCATGTTGCTCACGGCCATCGCCGGGCATAGGCCGAGCATCTGCACGAACACGGGGTTCTCGCGCGCGATGCCGCGCGCCATGTCCGACCACAGCGGCGCGGCCGGCGGCGCGCCGGGAACGAACGCTTCCGTCGAGACGGTCGTCGTCGGGGCGGTCATTGCCCTTCCCCCGCGTCGAATGCGGCGACGCGCGGCTGCCAGAGCGCCACGGCGTTGTTGATGATCTGGATGACCGCGCGCGAGGAGATCGTCGCGCCGGTGATCGTCCGCACCGTGCTGGCGTCGGCGGTCTCGCTCTTCGCGCCCTTGAGCGGCGCGACCTTGCCGCGAAACTGACTCACGAAAGAGCTGTCGCGCTTGATCTTGTCGCCGAGTCCGGGGGTTTCCTTCTGGCCCAACACGACGAAGCCCGTGACGGCGCGCGTGTCGGGGTTGAAGCCGACCATCAGCAGCACCAGGTCGGCGAACCCGGGCTCGGCGGCTTCGACCGCGACGCCGGTGCGAGCTCCCTTCTCGTCGAAGCCGACGAACGCCCGCGAGACGTTGCGAGCCCCGGCGCCGGGAGACGTTCTGGTGAGCTTGTCTCCGACCAGATACAGCGTATCCAGTCTGACGGGCGAACCCAGCACTTCACGCACCGCGCCCGAGATCTTGGCGCCGGCGTAGCGCTCGATCGAGGGCAGCGTCATCTGATACACGAGCGCGATGAGCGCGCCGGCGAAAGCGCCGGCGAGCGTCAGCGTTCCGAGCAGCCGCCACGCGGGGGTCGACGACCCCGGCGGAGCGGCGGCCGGCACCGCGATCGCGCCATGGCCGGTCACGCGAAGGCTCCGGGCACGGGATTCGTCACCGGCGCGGGCCGGCAGAGGTATCCGTCAACGACACCGTCGCCGCCCGCGCCGGTATGATCACCGCTGCCTCCGGCGCGGGAGGCCGGGCAGCCGACGCCTGGCTATTCCTCGGCGCGGTCCCCGGATTGAAGCCGAGCAGGAGCACGACGACGAAGAATCCCGCCACGTACGCGATGGGAACGTACCACGCCTGCCGCAGCCAGCGACCCGCGTACCGCGCATCCGGGTACATGTTCGAGAGCGCCACGCCGGCCGATGATCCGAACCAGATCATCGATCCGCCGAATCCGACCGCGTAAGCCAGCACGCCCCAGTCGTAACCACCCTGATTCAGCGCGAGTGCCGTCAGCGGAATGTTGTCGAACACCGCCGACAGGAACCCGAGCCCGAGGGCCGAGACCCAGGACGCGGCCGGGAGCCGCTCCACCGGCATCATCGACGCGATCAACACCAGCGACAAGAGAAAGGCCGAGGTCTTCATCGCGTTGGGCACCAGGTTCCAATCCGGCCTGCGCAGCCCCGCCGTCAGGAGCAGCGCGGCCCACACCGCCGCGCCCAGGAACGGAAAGCGGTCCGACACCTCGGTGAAGCGGGTGTTGACGAGGATGTTCACCGCGACCGCCGCCGCGAGGATCGAGCAGACCGCGCCGACTCGCATCCAATCCACCCGCACACCGGCTGCCGCGTGTTTCTGAATGGGAGAGTAGCGCTGCTGCGTCATCGATGCCGGCACGCCGAAAATCACGAGCGCCACGACCGAGCCGGTAAAGGCGTGCAACACTTCTGTCGGGGCGACGCCCGCGATCCACATCATGGTCGTGGTGGTGTCGCCGATCACGCTGCCGGCGCCGCCGGCGTTCGACGCGGCCACGATCCCCGCCAGGTACGCGATGTGGACCTTGCCCTTGAACACGGTGTGCGCGATCGCGCCGCCGATCATCGCCGCGGCGATGTTATCCAGGAATGTCGAAAGGACAAAGATCAGCGCCAGCAGCGTGAAACAGCCCACCCAGCCATCTGGCAGGAACTTCGGGAGAACGGCAGGGACCCGGCTCGCCTCGAAGTGGTTGGCCAGCAGGACGAAACCGACGAGCAGCAGGAGCAGGTTGCTCAGGATCACCCACTCGTTCCCCAGATGCAGCCCGAAGCCGCCGACCCCGCCCCCGGTCCCGAACGGCGACGCGATGATCTTGTACAGCGCAATGCCGATGGCGCCGAAAAGCGCGATGCGGAGCGTGTGCAGATGGAACATGGCGACGCCCGCCAGGACGATCCCGAAGAGGATGAACTCGATCGGGACGGGACCGATGCACGCGCCGGTAAACGCGGTGGTACCGTCGTGCGCGGACGCCGTGCTCGGCAGGATGACGGCGAGCAGCAGTGCAATGCGCAATGAAGGCATGGATCTGGTCGGCGTGATCATGTGGCGGTGCGGAGCCGCGTCCCGAACACCCGCGGCTGGGTTGCCCTGTTGATGAACGGCGTGAGGGCGTTCATGAAGAGAATTGCGTACATCACGCCTTCGGCGAGTCCGCCCCACAGCCGGATAACCACTACGAGAATCCCGATGCCCGCGCCGAAGATCCATCTGCCGGCGTTCGTGATGGGCGCAGTGACGATGTCGGTCGCCATGTACACGGCGCCGAGCATCAGCCCTCCGGAGAAGACCATGAACCAGGGATCCGGCGCGCTGGCGTCGAGCAGCCGCACGACCGCGCTGACCGCGGCGACGGTCGCGATGACGCTGACCGGAATCCGCCAGTTGAGGTAGCCGCGCCACGCGAGGTAGATGCCGCCCGCGAGAATTACCAGCGCCGCGGTCTCGCCGAGCGAGCCGCCGGTGTTGCCGATGACGAGATTGCCGAGCGGTGTCCCTTCGCCCTCGAACTTGAGCAGCCCGAGCGGAGTCGCCGATGTCTCCGCGTACGGCTGCGGACGGGCGAACGGGAGCGCGAACAGGTCGCCGCGGAGAGTGAAGAATCCTCCGCCGGCTGACGGCCAGGTGGTGATCGCCACCGGAAAAGCGCCCTGCAGGAACGCGCGGCCGACGAGCGCGGGGTTGAACGCGTTTTGTCCGAGGCCGCCCCAAACCTGCTTGCCGAACACGATGGCGAAAGCGGCGCCAAGCGCCGTCATCCACAGCGGGAATCCGGCGGGAAGCGAAAGGCCGAGGAGGATTCCCGTGATGGTGGCGGATCCGTCGGCGATCGCTCCACCCTTCCCCGTCGTGCGCTCCGTCAGCAGCGAGACCAGGACCGCGGTAGCGACCTGCAGCAGCGCGCTCACGCCGAAGAACCACGCGGCGGCCAGGATCACCGGGACGAGGCTCCCCACCACGTGCCACATGATGCGCGGCGTCGAATCGGCCGACCGCACGTGCGGCGAGGCGGTGACGACGAGCTTGTCGGCGTTCACGCGACGGCCGCCGTGGCGCGCCGCAGCGCGACCTTGCTCGCCTGGAAGAGCTGCGCGAGAGGGATGTTCGACGGGCAGACGTACGCGCACGAGCCGCAGAGCATGCAGTCGGCGAGGTGGAGTGCGGCCATCTTTTCGTATTGCTGCACTCGCGCGAGATCGCCGAGCAGCGACGGATTCAGAAAGACCGGGCATGCGTCCACGCACTTCCCGCAATGCACGCACGGATACACCTTCGCGCTGCGCGTCTCGGACTTCTCCAGCACGACTACGCCCGAGGTGCCCTTCACCACCGGCGCGTCGAGATTGGCCTGCGCGAGCCCCATCATCGGCCCGCCGACGATCACTTCCGCCGCGTCGGGCGTGACGCCGTCGCAGAACGCGAGCACGTCGCGCAGCCTGGCGCCCACGGGAACGATGAGGTTCGCGGGCTTTCTCAGCCCGTGGCCCGATATGGTGACGATCCGCTCAACCAGCGGCAGCCCCGTCTCGAACACCTCCGCGATGGCCGCTACCGAGCCGACGTTCTGCACGACGACTCCCGCGGTGACGGGCAGCTTCCCCGACGCCACCTCGACGCCGGTGACCGCGTGGATGAGCATCTTCTCCGCGCCCTGCGGATACTTGACCGTGAGCGGGAGAATCGTCACGTCCAGGTCCGTCGGCATGGTTCGCCGGAGCGCTTCGATCGCGTCCGGCTTGTTGCGCTCGACTCCGATCACGCACCGCCGCACGCCGATCGCGTGCATCATCACCCGCACGCCGAAGTGCACCCGCTCCGGATACTCGACCATCGTCCGGTGATCGGAAGTGAGATACGGCTCGCACTCGGCGCCGTTGATGATCAGCGTGTGCACCGGAAATTCCTTGGGCGGCGCCAGCTTGACGTGCGTGGGAAACGCCGCGCCGCCAAGCCCTACCACACCGGCTTCCTGCACCGCCTTCACGACCTGCTCCGCCGTGAGGCCTTCCCAATGCGGCACGAGCCGGGGACGTGGAACATGCGGAGCGTACTGCGCCACCTCGATGCGCACCGCCTCCGCCATCGATCCGTCGGGGTGCGGCCACAGCTCCACGCCAACCACGGTGCCCGCCGCCGACGCATGAATCGGGACTGACATGTAGCCGTCGGCTTCCGCGATCTTGTCGCCGCGCTCGACTATGTCCCCGACCTTGACGCACAGCTTCGCCGGCTTGCCCGCGTGCTGCCGCAGAGGGAGGATCAGCTCGGCCGGATAGGGCATGCGCCGGATGGGGAGATGGCTCGTGAGCCCCTTCTCCTCGGCCGGGTGCACCCCGTGCCGGAATCCCGTCCGGAGCACGGTCCGGAAGCCGGTCATGGGCTCAGTTGAACTTCTCGGCGCGCTTCACCCACTTCGCGAGGTCCTTCTCCTTCGCGTTGAGCGGCGTGCCGGGATGGATGATGGCCACCGGGCAGCGCTCGGCCGCGGTGACGAGCTGCTGGAACGTGCCGGCAGTGACGTCCTTGATGTACGCCTGCTTGTCGGCGTTGTACGCGAACAACCTGTTGTTCAGGTTCGTGCACTCGTTACACGTCGTGCAGCTGGCGGAATCGATGTACGCCTCGAGCACGAGCGGCTCGTCGTCGGCGACCGCGACCGCGGTCGCGACTGGCGCCGTCGCCGCGGCTGGTGCGGCGGCTGGTGCCGGGGTGGCGAGCGACGCGGGAGCGGCCGCAACGACCGGTGCGGAGCCGTTGCCCGACGACTTGGTGGGGGGCGGGAGCGAGGCAAGCAGGTCGGCCACCGCGGCCGAGCTGCCCGCGCTCCGCAGCAATCCTTCCGCCATGCGGCGCGCGATCTTGGCCGGAAGGCTGCTCTGCAGCTCCGCTATCTTGGCCTCGTATTCCAGCCGCAGAGCGTCGGCGCGCTGCTCGAACTCCGATTCCATCTCGGCCACGATCGTGTCGTGCACCGTCATCGGGATCTCGAGGCCGGCGAGCTGCCGGAGCTGCGACCAGAACTGCAGCCGCTCCGCGGCGAGCCCGACCATCTCGCCCGAGACCTTCAGTCGCCGGAGCTTCCGTTCCTTCGTCAGCGCCCAGATGAATGGCGTGCGTCCGGCACGGTCGTCCGCACCGGCGGCGAGATATTCGTGGAACGGCATCTCGTCGCCCGAATCGGACGCGGGCAGCTCGGAGAAGTGCTGCTTGAACCGCGTCTCGGTCGCCGCCCAGTCGGCGATGGTGAGCGGAAGCTCCATCGTCTGCTCGGCGCCGGCGTCGTCCAGGTACTTGAGCGCGTACGACGGCCACACGTCATCGGGCGACGGATTGCCGTCGAGGCTCAGGCAGTCGGCGAAGCTCGGGCCGCCGTCCGGATCGTAGGTGAGGAACGGGAACGCGCGGCTCTCGAGCGCGAGCCGCGCCGCGTGCTGCGCCCAGTCGTCGGCGAGCCCGTGCTCCACCGGACACGGCGTGTACACGTTGATGAGCACCGGGCGCCGCTTCTGCAGCCCGCGCAGCACTCCCGAGATGAGGTGCGAAGCCGCGGCCTGCGAAGTCTGGTGCACGTACACGCCGCGATGCGCGATCGCGAGCAGCGCCAGTTCCTTGCGCGTCTCGGTCTTGCCGTGCTGCGACTTGCCCCACGCCGACATGTCCGCGACCTGGCCGGTGTACCCCGACGTGCACGCCTGGCCGCCGGTGTTGGAGTACACCTGCGTGTCGAGCACCACCACGCGAATCGGCTTCCCCGACGCGAGCAGGCGCGAGAGGTTCTGGAATCCGATGTCGAGCATCGCGCCGTCGCCGCCAATGGCGACGATCGGCGGGCAGAGCGCGAACTCCTCGTCGGTGAACCGCGTCCACTCGAGGTCGCCGATCACCGGCTCGTCGCGCGCGGCGTCGTACTCGCCCGACGCGAGCAGCTCCGCCCGACGCACCGCGGTGAAGTTGTCCGCCATCTTCCGCATGTGCGCCTCGAACAGGCCAATGGCGATCGACGGCGAATCCTGGAAGAGGTGGTTGACCCACGGAAACGGATACGGGTTGTACGGATACGTGCTCCCCCACACGGAGGAGCAGCCCGTGCTGTTGGCCATTCCGAGCGACGCGCGGCCGTTGCCACTGGGCCCCTCGACGTAGCGCCACCTGATGTCGCGTAGATCGCGGAGCGCTGAATTGAGCAGGCGCAGCTGCTCGGCCCTGGCCGCGTCGATCGGAACCGCGACCGAGCCGCTCGCGGACGCCGCGGCGTCGAGATCGGCCGCCGACGACACCAGATCACGCGCCTGCTTGTCCAGCGCGGCGATGAGCTCGGTGAGTCGCGCGACGTGCTTCGCCACGTGCGGCTGCATCCACGCATGGATCGCGGAGACGATGAGGTGGACGGCCGTCTTCTCGCCGCAGCCCATGCAGGCTCCGTCACCGCCGACCATCGAGCGATAGGTGGCCTTCTTGAGCAGCAGCGACGACAGCACGCCGATCCCCTCGTCCAGGCTCGACACGTTCACGTACCTGTCGTCGGTGTCGGGCAGCCGGTTCCAGAGGCTCCAGTTGCGGCGCAGCCGCTCGAGGCCCGGTTCGTCCTGCTTCACGGTCACCAGCGCGCCGTCGGGGCAGACCTCCACGCACAGATTGCAGCCCTTGCACGCTTCGGGGTTGACCGTGATGGAGAGCAGCCCGCCCGTGCCTTTCGCCTTCCCCTCGAGCGCGTCGTAGAACGGCTTGGTTCGGGCGAGCGGGAATTCGGCGAGCCGGGCATTGGCCGCGAGGAACTCCGGCTCGGCGGCTGCTTTCCGGTCTGCGTCCCACCCGAGCTTGTCCACGACCGTGCGGTAGGACTGCTCCCACGCGCCGGCGACCGGTGCCGCGGGATTCTGATCGATGATCTTCCGGGCTTCGCGTGCCCAGTGCTTGACGATTGGTCGAACGCGATCCATGCGCAGCCCGTTCACCGACGCGTCTATCGCGGCGGCCAGCACATCCTCCACGCTGTTGACGAGTCCGGGAATCGCCGAGTCGGGGCACTGCACCCAGCACTGGCCGCAGCCGCTGCATTTATCGGCGATGAACCCGGGGACCTCGAGTCGCACGCCGCTCATGTCGCGCACGGCACCCGTCACGGCCGGCACGGTGCTGATGGCCGCGAAGGGGTCGGCGATTCCGTCCTGGCCCATCTGGCACGGCGCGCACACCTGCTCCCAGAACCGGCCCTGGTTGCCGGGGCCCCGCTCGGCGCCGGGCGAATCGAGCAGCGCCGGCATCCGCGGCACCCTTCCCGGCTCGTCGGGCACGTCGCCCGCGGCGATCTCCACCGCGCGGACCTCGTCGAACCCGCGACGTATGACCCGGACGTTGTCTTCCACTACGCGCTCGCCCTTCGACCCGAACTTCTTGGTGAGCTGCTTGCGGATCCCCTCGAAGAGCGCTGCTTCGTTCGAGCCTTCGCTGGCGAGCAGCGACGAGGTTGCGAAGAACGCGCCCATGAACGCGGCGCCCTGCATCCGGAAGCGCAGATCGGCGTCGGAGGCTTCCTGCCGCGCGATCGCGAACGCGTCGAGGACATACAGCTTGATGCCGCGCTCGCGAATCGTGTGACGCGCCTTGGCCGGCAGCGTCTGCCAGAACGATTCGGGCGGCAGATCGCTCTGCACCACGAACACGCCGCCTTCGGCCAGCCCTTCGAGCGGATCGCTGTGGCGGAACACGTTCGGATCCGGCGAGAGCACGACGTCCACGTGGCGCAGCTCGCAGTTGAGCCGGACCGGCTCGTGCGCGAGCACCGCGTAGAACGTCGTCGGCTGTCCTTTCTTTTCCGAGCCGTACTTTGGATTCGCCTTGATGCTCAGGC
>JANLGX010000414.1 GCA_024654005.1 Gemmatimonadaceae bacterium
GGCGACTCGGTCCGCGCGATTCTGCAGCGAGATCTCGACTACGACGATCGGGTCACGCTGATAACGCTGGATGGTGGTGCCGCGCGGGCTCTGTTGCCACGCCTGGGCGGCGAGCTGGACCTGGACCGGTTCGCGCCGTTCGGGGCCGCGGCCATCATCGAGCCGCGGCTCACCCCCGCCGGCCTGACGATCCGGATTTACGACGTGCCCGGGAGGAAGCTGGCTCGAACCGCCGACTTCACGCTTCCGGTGGACGTGTACGGGCCGGGCTGGCGGATGGCGCTGCACGGCGTGAGCGACGAGCTCGGTCTCTGGATATTCGGCTCGCGGGGCGCGGCACAGACGCGGGTGCTGTACACCGGGGGCGACGGCCAGATCTGGGTGATCGACAGCGACGGCGCCAACGCGCGCCGGCTGACTGCGGCCGAGCTGGCGCTGTCGCCGGCCTGGCGACCGGACGGCTCGGGCTTCGCCTTCGCGGGTGTGAGCGGTGGCAGGTGGCGCCTCGGCGTTTCCGGTCTCGCCGCGCGGTCGACACGGTGGCTCGGCGGCATTCCGTCGCGCGGCATCACGATCACCCCGGCGTTCGCGCCGGACGGACGCTCCATCACGTACGCGCACGGCGACGAAGGCGGAACCAATCTCTGGATGGTCGACGCGTCCGGTGGGGCGCCGCGGCGACTGACGCCCGCGCGATCCGGCGACAACACGGGACCGTCGTTCGATCCCACGGGGCGCCGCGTGGTGTTCACCTCCGGACGCGCGGGTCAGCCGGATCTGTATCTGATGGACGCGGACGGAACCAACGCGCAGCCGCTCACGACCGCGAGCCTGGCGAGGCGCAGCGACAACGGCTCGCCGGACTGGTCGCCGGACGGCCGGAGGATCGCGTACCAGTCGCAGACGGGCGGCGCGTTCCAGATCGTGAGCCTGGCGCTGCGCGACCGGTCGACGAAGCCGCACACGAGCGAGGGCGAGAACGAAGATCCGTCCTGGTCGCCGGACTCGCGGCACCTAGTATTTTCTTCCACGAGGACCGGCGCGCGGCAGCTGTGGGTCGTGGACACCGAATCCGGCAGACTGCGACAGCTCACGCGCGCGGCGGGAGCGAGGCTGCCGGACTGGTCGCCGATCCTCGCCCGCTGAAGCGACACACCCTACAACCCACGCTACGATGAGAAAATATCCGCTGCTCCTGATCGCTCTCGCCGGCCTCTCCGCCGTGGCGTGCGGCAAGAAGATCAAGCCGATGACACCCGCTCCGGTGAGCACGGCGGCGGCCGATTCGATCGAGCGCGCGCGGCAGCAGGCGCTGGAGGACAGCTTGCGCGCGGTGCGCGAGCGCCAGCGCGTCGAGGCCGAGCTCGCCACCGCGCGCGAGGCGGAAGCCATTGCCGCGATAACGGGGACCGTCTACTTCGAGTACGACCGGTCGGACCTGTCTCCCGAGGCGCGGGCGGCACTGGATGCCAAGGTTCCGGCGCTGCAGGCCCGTCCGGCTTTCCGCATCCAGATCACGGGACACACGGACGAGCGCGGATCGTCGGAGTACAATCTCGCGCTCGGTCTTCGGCGCGCCGCGGAGCTGAAGGCCTATCTGGTCGCGAACGGGATCGACGCCGCGCGCATCGACATCTCGAGCATGGGTGAGGAGCGCCCGGCGGCGCAGGGGTCGAACGAGGCGGCGTGGGCGTTGAACCGCAGGGCGGAGTTCGTGCAGGCTACGGGAGAGCAGTGACTGGTGACTAGTGGCTAGTGACTAGTGAACGACAACAAACCCTCCCGTCCCAGCTTCCGCCGTTACTAGTCACTAGTCACTAGTCACTAGTCACCTCTGCAGGACGTGGCTTTGACACTCGGCGCACAGCCGGCCGTATTGTCTTGAGAGTCAGGCACGGCTGAGCACGACTGCCACGCCCGCCTCCACGCCGGATGCGCGGCAATTGTTGCAGCCGTTCAAACCCTCGGCCCGAAGCCCCCGTCTAACAGTGCACAAGGACATGGAAAGCGCCCCAATGGCCACGGCCGCGATGCCCGAGAGTCTCGGGCCGACAGTCGAGGGAGACGACGTAGCGGCGGCCGCGGCGGGAGACCGCAAGGCTTTCGAGCGGCTGTATCGACTGCACTCGGCAAGAGTGTATTCGCTGTGCCTGAGGATGACGGGGAACGTGACCAGGGCCGAGGAGTTGACGCAGGACGTGTTCGTGCGGGTGTGGGAGAAGCTGCCGCTGTTCCGTGGTGAGAGCGCCTTCACCACCTGGATGCACTCGCTGGCGGTCAACGTCGTGCTGAGCGCGAGAAAGACGGAAGCGCTGGATTTCGGGCGGCGTGCCGAGCAGGGCGGCGGGGAAGACGAGGAGCTGGAGACGTGGGACACCGCGGCGGGACCGGACAAGGTCTCGTTCAGCGGAGAAAGGATAGATCTCGAGCGCGCGATCGCGAGACTGCCGGCGGGTGCCCGCCGGGTGTTCGTCCTCCACGACGTCGAGGGTTACAAGCACGAAGAGCTCGCGGGAATGCTGGGCATCACCACGGGCGGCAGCAAAGCGCAGCTTCACCGGGCGCGCTTACTTCTGAGAAGGGCGTTGATGTCATGAGCGAACATGAGCTGACGGACAAGGAGATCGAGGCGATCCGCGCCGCGGCGGCGAAGCTGCCGCTGGTGGAGCCGTCGCGCGATCTGTGGCCGGGGATCGAGGCGCGGCTGGGCGCGCAGGTGGTGGACATCAACCGCCGCGCTCAGCGGCGGTCGCGCAACTTCGTGGTGAGCACGCGCATGCTCGCAAGCGCGGCGGCGATTCTAATGATGGCGACGGCTGGCACCACTTATCTCGTGCTGCGCGACCGGCTCTCTGCCGAAGGCACCGCGGCGGCAGCAACTCCGGGCGCGCGGATGGGGCAGTCGGGGCTGGTGACGCAGGCATCGCTCCCCGCGGGCGGCGAGTTCAGCGCCTACACCGAGGAGATCGGCGATCTCCAGAGCGCGGTGGCCGAGCGGCGGGCCAGGCTCGACCCCGCGACCATCGCCGTGATCGAGCGCAATCTCAGAATCATCGACGCGGCCATCGAGGAGAGCCGGCGCGCGCTCGCCAACGATCCGGGGAGTCCGCTGCTGACGGCTCTGCTCAGTGAAGCACTGGCCAACAAGGTTCGACTACTCAGGCAGGCGGCGCTGCTGCCACCACGTACATGACGGGAATCAACGTGCAGGCTCAAATTCGCTGGGCGGTTCTAGCCGCCGCGCTCGCTTCTCCGACGATCCTCTCGGCGCAAACCGACGGACGCACCCGGATCGACACCATCGTGCCGCTGAACAGCAACGGCACCGTCGACCTGTCGCTGATCTCGGGCACGATCGACGTGTCCGCGTGGTCGCGGGACCAGGTCAAGATCGAGGCGACCACGGAGCACGGGCGGCTCCGGTTCACGGCGTCGCGGTCGCGCGTCGGCCTGAGCGTCGACCACGAGCAGCGGCAGGGCACATACCGCTCGGGCAGGACCATCTATAAGGTTGTCGTTCCGCGCGGCGCGCGTCTCATCATGCAGACGGTGTCGGGCCCGATCACGGCCAAGGGCGTTGGCGGCGAGACGAAGGCCGAGACCGTGAGCGGAACGATCGAGATCGAAGACGCCGGCCCGGTTTCGCTCGAGAGCGTGTCCGGCGGAGTTCGCGCGAAAAACGTACGGGGTGACGCCAGCGGAGAATCAGTCAGCGGACAGGTGATACTCGAGAATGTTCGCGGCGACGTCGAGGCCGGCTCCGTGAGCGGGCCGATCCGCCTCAGCGGGATCACCGCCAAGTCCGTGCGTGCCAGCACGGTCAGCGGACCGATCCAGTTCGCCGGCGGCGTGGATCCGGCCGGCAAGTACGAGTTCGAGTCCCACTCGGGAACGATCCGGCTGGCGCTGCCAGAGGACGCGGGCGCGCGGCTCAGCCTCGAGACGTTCAGCGGCTCGTTCCGGAGCGATTTCCCGGTGACCCTGGGCGGAAATGACAACCGGAACCAGGGCTTCTCGGGACGGTCGGGGGAGGCGCGCATCGGGCGCGGCAACGCACGAATCGAGGCAACGACGTTCAGCGGCAGCATTCTCATCATCCGCGGCCAGAACCGCGAATAACGGGGGCACCTTCATGAAGAAAATGATCTTTGCGGCACTGGCTCTAGCTCCGCTCGCTCCGGCGGCGGCGCTGGAAGCGCAGGAAGGACTCGGCCGCGACCAGGAAGTGTGGACGTGGAGCGGCCCGCTCGCGGCCGGAGAGTGGGCCAGAGCGCACTCCGTCAACGGCGCGGTGAAGTACGAGCCGAGCCCGGACAATCAGCTCCACATCCGGGCTGAGAAGAGATGGGGCCGCCGGGGCGATCCGCAGGACATCTCGTTCACGCTTGTGCGTACGTCGACGGGTTTGACGATTTGCGTGCTGCGCCACGAGCTAGACCGCTGCGACGAGGACGGCATCAACTCGGGCAGGCAGCGCAACTACAACAGCGACGCGAGCGCGGACCTCACGATTCAAGTGCCCCGCGGTGCCCACGTGAGCGCGAACACGGTCAATGGCGGTGTGCGCGTCGAAGGTATGAACGGGGAGGTCAAGGCGCACACCGTCAACGGCGGCGTCAACGTGACGACGTCGGGCGGCCCAGTGTCCGCCACGACGGTGAACGGCTCGGTGCGCGCCGAGATCGGCACGGCCACGAGGGAGGCGATGCGGTTCAGGACGGTGAACGGCTCGGTGGAAGTGTCGCTGCCCGGCGAGACCAGGGCGGACCTCGACATCTCGACCGTGAACGGGAGCATCAACACCGAGTTTCCGATCACCGTGACCGGGCGGTGGGGCCCCAAGAGCGCCCGCGGCACGATCAACGGTGGCGGCGAGACGATCTCGATCAGCACCGTCAACGGCAGCGTGCGGCTCAGGCGGTCCTGACGCTGTAAACTGTTGCGGAACAGCCGGGGCCCTCTCAGCGGGGGTCCCGGTTTTTTGCGGGCTTCGACCCTTGGAAAAGGGGGCCCCAGAAACTCCAGAAAATTCCTCTGGCGAGCCCAGTGTAAACGATTACATTCGCCATCGTACCAAGGCAGATCCTGGGGCTGTGAATCCTCTCCCGAGAGAATGGTCACGATCAAGGACGTCGCCCGTGAAGCCGGAGTGTCGGTGGCCACCGTGTCCCGTGTGCTCAACGGGAGCGGCCCCGTGAGCGAGCTGACCGGCCAGCGGATTCGCGAAGTCGCGGGCCGCCTCCGGTACGTTCCGCACGGCGGCGCGCGCAGCCTCATCACCCGAAAGACCCAGACGCTCGGCGTCCTGCTCCCTGACCTCTACGGCGAGTTCTTTTCCGAAGTGATCCGCGGCATGGACGACACCGCCCAGCGCCACGGCTTTCATCTGCTCATCAGCCGGGCCCACGCCGACAGGCACGGCATCGAAACAGCGATGCGGGCGATGCGCGGCAGAGTGGATGGCGTGGTCGCCATGTCGCCGGACCTCGGCGCGGATGCGCCGCTCGACGTGCCCGCAGCTCTGCCGGTCGTCCTCCTTTGCTCGGCGCCGCGCGGCGACGGAGCGGACTCGCTCACGATCGACAATCAGGGCGGATCTAAGGCGATCGTCGGCCACCTGATCCGCCTCGGCCACACGCGCATCGCCATCATCAAGGGCGCGTCGCGGAACTACGACGCCGCCGAGCGGATGCGGGGATACCGGGTGGCGCTGCGGGCGGCCGGGATCACGCCCGACCCTTCGCTCGCGACGGAGGGAGGGTTTACCGAGGCGGGCGGGTACGCGGCCGCGCTCGAGCTGCTGAAGGTGAAGCCGCGGCCCACGGCGATCTTCGCCGCCAACGATTCGATGGCGATCGGAGCGCTGAGCGCTCTGCGCGAGTCGGGCGTGCGGGTGCCGGAGGAAATGGCGGTCGCGGGCTTCGACGACATCCCGCTCGCGCGCTACATGGACCCGCCGCTGTCGACGGTACGGGTTCCCACCTACGAGCTCGGTGCGCGCGCGGTGGAGATGCTGCTGCACTGCGTGCGAAACGGGAACGACGACGCCCGTCGCCGCGAGCGGGTCTCGACCGAGCTCGTGGTCCGGCGGTCGTGCGGCGCGGGCTCCGCCAGGCGGACGCCGTCTTCGTGAAAAGCGGAATGAGGACCGTGTCGCCACCGCGGCACGGAGCACGTTCGGCAACACCAGCGAGTCTCACCGTTGTACCAACAACTGGAGGTCACATGAGCACCAGAGTGTTCACAATCGTGCGCCTGTGCCGGGCACTGGGCATTGCGACCGCGCTTGCGTGTCTGACGTGGAGCGATCTTGCGGCGCAGACGTCCACGGGCGCGGTCCGCGGGTACATCACCGACGCGTCCGGCGCGCCGGTAGCGGAAGCGCAGATCATCGCGCGGCTCGCGGCCACCAACGAGATGCGAGCCGCCACGTCGAATGCGGCGGGCTTCTACTATCTCCCCGGCCTTCGACCGGGGTCGTATGAGATCACCGTGCGCCGCATCGGGCTCGAGCCGCGGACGCGCAGCCTGCAGCTTCCCATCGGCCAGACGATCGACCTGAATTTCGTGACGGTCGCGGCCGCGGCGCAGCTCGCCACGGTGGAGGTCACGTCACCGCGCAGCCAGGAGACGCGGACGTCGGAGGTAGGCACCAACATCTCGCGCGAGCAAATCAACAACCTGCCGAACTTCGAGCGCAACGTGCTCGACCTGGCGAAGCTCGTTCCGGGAGTCAGCGCGCAGGCGGTGAACAACACGGACAAGTTCTTCGCGGCCGGCGGACAGCCGGCGGAGGCAGTGAACGTGTTCGTGGACGGGGCGAGCTACAAGAACGACGTGCTTCGCGGCGGCGTCGTAGGGCAGGACGCGAGCAAGGGCAACCCGCTTCCACAGGGCGCGATCCAGGAATTCCGCGTACTGACGCAGAATTACAAGGCCGAGTATCAGAAGGCGGCCAGCGCGATCATCATCGCCACGACGCGCAGCGGAACGAACGAGTTCGAGGCCGAGGCGTTCGCGTACGGAGTGGGCAAGGCGTACGTCGCGCGCGACGAGTTCGCCGTGCGCAACGACCGCGCGCGCCCGAACTACAAGCGGCTGCAGGCCGGCGGCAGCGTGGGCGGGCCGATCATGCGGGACAAGCTGTTTTTCTTCGGAACCTACGAGCTGAATTTCCGCGACGAGCCGGCCTATATCACGCTTGGCGGCGACACGTCGGTCGCTCCGGCGGCGCTGGTGGCCGAGCTGCGCCCACACACCGGTCTCCAGGCGCAGCAGTTCCGCGAGCATCTCGGGCTCGCCAAGCTCACCTACAATCCAAACGAGCGAAACACGCTCGACGGAAGCTTCACCTTCAGGAAAGACGACGACTTCCGCAATTTCGGCGGCCAGACGTCGTTCGAGGGGGCAGAGAATCTGGCGATTGACACCTACACGGGTGTCGGCAACTGGAAGAACGTGCGCGGACCGTGGCTCAACGAAGCGCAGCTGAACACGCAGTTCTTCACGTGGAACCCGACCGGCCGCAATTATGACATGATCGGGAAGAATTATTTCGGTCTGCTGCAGGTCGGCGGGAAGGACACCGAGCAGAACTTCCGGCAGAACCGGATCGCCCTCCGCAACGACGTCACGCGCGGTGGAATCCAGTTTGCGGGCGACCACGTCTTCAAGGCCGGGGCGAACATCGATTTCATGTGGTACCGGGGAATCAAGGACTTCAACGGGAATCCGCGGTTCAATTTCCGGCGCACGCCGGAGAACTGGGCGACGCCGTTCGAGGCGTTCATCGGCTTCGGCGATCCCAAGATCGAGACCGACAACAAGCAGGTCGGCGTCTTCCTCCAGGACGACTGGTCGATCGGGAAGCGCCTGCTGCTCAACCTCGGCATCCGCTGGGACGGCGAGACCAACGGCATCAACAACGACTACGTCACGCCGCAGCCGCTGGCGGACTCGCTCCGCCGGGCCTACGGAATGCTCGCCCTGAAGGTGGACAGGCCGCGGCCGGAAGGCGGCACCGAGAGTGTCAACGTGATTCAGCAGCTCGGTGGGATCGAGAACTTCATCACCGACGGCAGCAGCACGCGGCCGATGTACAAGAAGGCGTTCCAGCCCCGGCTCGGCGCGTCCTACGATCTCTCGGGCGACGGCTCCACGGTGGTATTCGGTGGAGCGGGCCTGTACTTCGACCGTAACTACTGGAACACGCTGTTCGACGAGCAGTTCCGACGTCAGTTCACTGTGATCCGCTTCGAATTCCGACCGGACTGCGCGCCGGGCGCGACCAACTGCCTGGCGTGGGACCCGAAGTATTACGATCCGGCGACGCTTCGCGCGCAGGGTGAGGCGACGGGAAGGCCGGAAGTCTTCCTCGTTAAGAACGACATGGTGCCGCCTCGCACGATGCAGCTGTCGTTCGGCTTGCGCCACGACATCGGACGCCAGCGCGTGACGCTCAGCTACAACGGGCTGCGCGGACGGAACTACATGAACTTCGTGCGGGCCAGCCCGTGGGGCGGCGGCCCGGCGCTGCCGTACAACACGGTCTTCGCCGCCGACGACCGCGTGAAGACGTGGTATGACGCGCTGCAGCTGCAGGTGCAGCGGCCGCTGAACGTGGCGTCGAGGTGGGGTGGCGGCCTGTCGTACACGCTCGCCAAGTCGCAGGAGCAGGGGGAGAGCCAGGGTATTTTCTGGGGCTTCGACGACCGCTATCCGACGGTCGGTGACCTGCCCAGGAGGCGCGCGCCGAACGACCAGCGGCACTCGATAGTAGCAAACGGCATCTTCCGGCTTCCGGCTGATTTCCTGTTCAGCACGATCGTAAACCTGGCGTCCGGCATCGCGGTCAACGCCGAAGATGCCAGCCGCGGCTACGGTCCCGGCGAGCGCAGGACTTACGTGTTCGAAACCCCAACCAGGCCGTTCCTGGGAATCGGCCACGTGTTCGGCTATCAAAACATGGACGTGCGGCTGGAGAAGGGCTTCCGGCTGGCGCGAGGATCGAGCGCGAGCCTGCTGGTTGACGTCTTCAACGTGTTCAACAGCGATAACTTCGGCTGCTTCGAGATGCAGCTGAGGCCGGACGGTCCGTACCCCGAGTACGGCCAGCCGAAGTGTGCCGGTCTCGGACGACGGCTGCAGGTAGGGCTCAGGTACGGCTACAGGTAACCGCCATGCAGACGGCGGGCTGAAGTAACCGAAAGATCGGCGCTGGTCGCGCACGTTGCGGCCAGCGCCGATTTCGTTTTAGAAACGATGCGCGTAGCGTGTGGTCGGTTGCGGGGCCGAACGTCGCGGCACAATGTCCTTCTGCTTCTCGAGCGGGAATTCCCAATGCGCATGTTCCGACGGACGCACCGTGCGGTTCCCCTTTTCCTCCTTTGCGCGATCGCGTGCGCGCCGCGCGCGCCGCGCGCGACGATGCCCGGCGCACGCGTCGAAGCGCCACCGGCGGGAATCACTGCGCGGCAGACGGCGTTCCTCGACACGCTGCAGCGGCGCACGTTCGCCTGGTTCTGGGAGCGCACCGACGCCCGCACCGGGCTCACGCCGGACCGCTGGCCGACAAAAAGCTTCTCGAGCGTGGCCGCGATCGGGTTCGCGCTGACCGCTTACCCCGTCGGAGTCGAGCGTGGGTACGTGACTCGCGCGCAGGCGGCCGAGCGAACGCTCAACACGCTGCGCTACCTGTATCGCGCGCCGCAGGGACCCCACAGCGCCGGCGTGACGGGCTACCGCGGATTCTACTACCACTTTCTCGACATGGAGACGGGACACCGCTTCCGGGACGTGGAGCTGTCCACCATCGACACCGCGCTGCTGCTCGCGGGCGCGCTCTTCTGCCAGTCGTATTTCGATCGCCCGGATGCCGCCGAGGCGGCGATCCGCGCGTACGCCGACTCGATGTACCGGCGCGTGGACTGGCAATGGGCGGTCACCAAGCCGCCCGTCGTCAGCATGGGGTGGCGGCCGGAGCGCGGCTTCATCAACTACCACTGGGAGGGGTACAACGAGGCGATGATCGTGTACGTGCTGGCGTTCGCGTCGCCCACGCACCCGATCGATCCCGCGGCGTGGAGCGGGTGGACGGCCAACTACAAGTGGGCTTCGTTTCAGGGATACGAGCATGTGAACTTTCCGCCGCTGTTCGGGCACCAGTACTCGCACATCTGGATCGACTTCCGCGGCATCCAGGACGAGTACATGCGCGGGAAGGGAATCGACTACTTTGAGAACTCCCGCCGCGCGACGCTGGCGCAGCGCGCGTACGCGATCGCGAATCCCAACGACTGGGAAGGCTACGGTCCGACGATCTGGGGCCTGACCGCCGTGGACGGGCCGATCGACACGACCATCACTCTCGACGGCCGGCAGCGGTCCTTCTTCACGTATCGCGCGCGCGGAGCCGCGGCGGGCGAGATCATGGACGACGGAACCATCGGCCCGACCGCGGCGGGCGGCTCGGTGCCGTTCGCGCCGGAGATCGCCATTCCCGCGCTGGTCGCCATGCGCGAGAGGTACGGCGAGCACCTGTTCACGAGCTATGGCTTTCTCGACTCGTTCAATCCGACGCTGGACGTAGATCTGCCGCTGCGACACGGCCGCGTTGTGCCGGGCGTCGGCTGGTTCGACGGCGACTACCTCGGCATCGACCAGGGGCCGATCATCAGCATGATCGAGAACTATCGCTCGGATCTGATCTGGCGGACGATGCGAAAGAATCCCTACATCATCGCGGGGCTGAAGCAGGCGGGATTCACCGGCGGCTGGCTCGACGCGGCTGCCCGGTCGCCGGCGACATCCGGCGGCCGGTTGACCATGAAGCCGGCGCGAAAGTGGATTCGCGCGCGCTGATCGTGCGAGCGATCGCCGGCGCGGGCCTCACGCTCGCGCTCGGCGCCTGCGCGGAGTCGCCGGCGAGCGACGCGGTGACGCTCCGGCTCTGGGCGATGGGGCGGGAGGGCGAGGTCGTCTCCGAGCTGATGCCGGCGTTCGAGCGCGAGCACCCCGGAATCAGGGTGGAAGTGCAGCAGATTCCGTGGACCGCGGCGCACGAGAAACTGCTCACCGCGTTCGTCGGCGAAGCCACCCCCGACATCGCGATGCTCGGCAATACCTGGCTACCGGAGTTCGTCGCGCTCGACGCGCTCGCGCCGCTGGACACGCTGATCGCCGCGTCGGACGGGATCGACCCGCGCAATTTCTTCGACGGGATCTGGCGGACCAACGTCGTGGATGGAGAGACGTACGGGATTCCGTGGTACGTGGACACGCGGCTCGTGTACTACCGATCCGACATCCTCGCGCGCGCGGGCTACAGCGAGCTCCCGCAAACGTGGGCGGGGTGGATGGCCGCCATGCGCAAGATCAAGTCGCAGATGGGCCCGTCGCAGTATCCGATGCTGATGCCCACCAACGAGTGGCCGCAGCTCGTGGGATTCGCGCTCGAGACCGGCTCGCCGATCCTGTCGCGGGGCGGCCGCTTCGGTGCGTTCCAGGAGCCGCGGTTCCGCGAAGCGTTCGAGTTCTACCTGAGCTTCTTCCGCGAAGGTCTCGCGCCGCCCGTGAGCAG
>JANLGX010000426.1 GCA_024654005.1 Gemmatimonadaceae bacterium
CGCTTCCTCGGTTACACGGCGGATGTAGCGGCCCATCGCTATCGCGATAGTCGCCCTGGCCGCGTGTTGCGCGTCACGGCGGTCGTGGTCAGTGCGTGCCGGCACTACTAGCCTCCCATTCGGATACGGGTCAGTTCGTACAGGGATTTCCGGGTGCGGGCCTGCTCGGTGGCGTTACGCCGTTGCCGCGACATGCGCCCTTTTGGGGTGCGGTCGTAGCGTGCGCTTGCCTGATGGTTCTTGAGTGTGCAACGCCACGAATCTCCCGCTTTTGTGGCCCATCCGTGCTCGCAACGCGGACGGCCTGTGCTGTCCCGTTCAAGCCAAACGCAGCACCGTGGCACCGCAGGCCCGGTCAAGCGTCCGGGATCCTCTTGGCGGAATCCTTGTAGGTGAGTCCGACCCACACTGCGAGGACGGCGTTGACGGCGACACCGATCGCGCCGATCTGTGCCTGCGTTAGGGCAACGTCGAACGCGACCGCGAGCAGCAGAAGCGCGTTTATGAGCGCGAGCACTTGGGCTTTCGTGGAGTTCGTCAAGGTTTTCCTTTCTGTGAGGGCCACCTGTCGAGGCAGTCACAACGAGGACACACCACTCCCGGCCCCGTGTGTTTCCCGCCTTTCCAGGGGACAAGCAGCAGTTCCGCGCCGCAATCGAGGTGGCAGTAGGCGGGTGCGGGCCGGACGCTCACCGTCTAGAGTGCGTTCCAGCCGGAGAACACTGCGATGACGGTGCAGGCGGCGATGATGGCGAGGCAAACGTCAGCAAATGTGAAGCTCATGGGGAGTCCTTTCCTAGCGGGTTATGAAGTAGACGGCGAGCGTCATGACGCCGGAGCCGACGAGGGCGGCGAACGCTGATGCGACCGCAACCTTCGCGACTAGCCCGGCGACGGTGACGTTCAGGAGCACGACTGCCTTGCGGGTTTCCTCAATGCTCCCGTTGACGGCGTTGAGGCGACGCTCGGTGTCCTCAACTCGGGCGTCGGTTCGTCCCTGCCAGTGGGCGAGCCCACGTTCCAAGTCAGGAGTACTCACTTGCCACCCCGCCGCTTGAACTCAGACCAGGAGTTCATCCGACGAGACGAAGCTGCGCTGGCAAGCGCCCTGCCCCACGGGTCGCGTTACAGAATGCATGGGCGACCGCGAGGTTGTCGTGAGTGTGATCCCCGCCCTTTGAGAGCGGCACAAGATGGTCAAGGTGGAAGCCACTCATGGGAACCTTCTTTCGGCAGATGTGGCACTTGCCGCCGTCGCGCTCATAGACATAGGCGCGGTCGATCTTCTCGACGCGAGAAGCGCCAGCCCTGCGCGCCCGCCTGCGAGCATTCGAGGCACGCGCAACATCGGGATGAGATTCGTGATAGAGACGGCCGCGCTCGCGCTGTGCGTCCCGGTTGCGCTCAAAGTACAGCCGCATGTTTTCAAGAAGTACCTCTCGATTACGCGCACGGTAAAGTCTCAGATACTCGCGCTTCGCCTCGGGATGACTCTGTCGGTAGCGCCGCTGGCATTCGCGTTCTATCTCCGGGTTGAGTTCGCGGTGAAGTCGCATGTACTCCCGCCGACAGTTGTTACACCTTG
>JANLGX010000431.1 GCA_024654005.1 Gemmatimonadaceae bacterium
ATGCGGCGATCGCTTCGGCGTAGTGGCCGCGGGCCAGGAGCGATTCCTCGTACGAGAAGGTCTCCTCGTACGTGCCCTGCGGCTGGATGAACGCGCTGAACGATCCGCCCGCGAGCCGGCTGACTCCGATGATCGCGAACCAGCTCAGCAGGAACAGGCCCACGAAGCCGAGCAGGCCGCCGAGGACAGGGTTGAAGTCGTGCTCGCTGGCGTAGCGCGCGCCGCCGTAAACGCCGAAGAGCCCGGCCGCGATGAATGCGCCGCGGAAGGCGTGGACATAATCGGCGGCTTCGGGGCCGAAGCGATCGAACAGCGTGCGGCGGTACTTCATTCGTCTCCTTCTGGCCGGAATGAGAGGCCGGTCGTAGGTTGGACCTAAACCAACCCGGGAAATATGGGCTTCTCCGTCATCGACTGGCTGATCGTAGCCGCGTATTTCGCGCTGACCGTCGCGATCGGATTTTACTTCACGCGCCGCGGCGGCTCGAGCATGAGCGAGTACTTCAACGCCGGCCGCAACGTCCCGTGGTGGCTCGCGGGCGTGTCCATGGTCGCGACGACGTTCGCGGCGGACACTCCACTCGTCGTCACCGGGCTCGTCGCGTCGCGCGGCGTCGCGGGGAACTGGCTCTGGTGGAACATGGTGATGAGCGGAATCCTCACCGTGTTCTTCTTCGCGCGCCTCTGGCGCCGCGCTGGAGTCCTCACGGACGTGGAGCTCGCCGAGGTCCGGTACGGCGGCAAGCCCGCGACGTTCCTGCGCGGCTTTCGCGCCCTGTACCTCGCGATTCCGATCAACCTGATCATCCTCGGCTGGGTCACCAAGGCGATGGTGACGATCCTCTCGATCTCGCTGGGAATCTCGCCCTGGGTCGCCGTGGGGATCTGCTTCGCCATCACCGTGGCGTACGCGGTCGCGGCGGGGCTCTGGGCGGTGCTGTGGACGGATTTCTTCCAGTTCATCATCATGATGACAGCGGTCATCATCCTGGCGTACTTCGCCGTGGACGCGGTCGGCGGGATCGAAGCGCTGCGGGCGGGCGTAACGGAGCACTTCGGCAGCGAGGCGGCGGCGCTCTCGGTGCTGCCGGTGAGGATGGGCCCGGACGGGATCATGGCGTACGCGTGGATGCCGCTGCTCGCGCTCACGGTGTTTCTGTCGGTGCAATGGTGGGCGGCGTGGTATCCGGGCGCGGAGCCCGGCGGCGGCGGCTACATCGCGCAGCGGATATTCTCGGCGAAGACGGAGCGCGACGGCGTGCTGGCGACGCTCTTCTTTCAGGTGGCGCACTACGCAATTCGGCCGTGGCCGTGGATCATCACCGGGCTCGCGACGGTCATCCTGTACCCGAACCTCGAGAACCGCGAGCACGGCTACGTGCACGCGTTCATGGACTACCTGCCGTCCCCGTGGCGCGGGCTGATGCTCGCCGGATTCGCCGCGGCGTACATGTCCACCGTCGCGACGCAGCTCAACTGGGGCGCGTCCTATCTCATCAACGATTTCTACAAGCGATTCATGCGCCCCGGCCGGGACGAGAAGCACTACGTGAACGCCGGACGCGTCGCGACGATCTTCCTCTTCGCCGCGTCGCTGCTCGTGACGTGGCAGCTCGAGACGATCGAGGGAGCGTGGAAGTTCCTGCTCGCGCTGGGCGCGGGGACGGGTCTCGTGCTCATTCTTCGCTGGTACTGGTGGCGGATCAACGCGTGGTCGGAGATCAGCGCGATGACGACGTCGTTCATCGTATCGCTGCTCGCGTTCGCCTACATTCGCCCGCGGTTCGCGGCGACGGATCCGAACGGCGACGCGTGGGTGATGCTCACGACGGTCGCTGTGAGCACGGTGGTCTGGGTGGCGGTGACCTTCGCCACGAAGCCCGAGTCCGACGCCACGCTCGAGTCGTTCTACAAGAGAGTACGGCCGGGTGGACCGGGCTGGGTCGCGGTCTCCAATCGCCTCGGTTTCGGGCGGGAGAAGATTCCGGGCGGCGCGCTGGCGTGGAGCAACTGGCTCGCCGGCGTGATCGCGGTGTACGCGTCGCTGTTCGGGATCGGGAAGCTGGTCTTCCTCGAGTTCGGCACCGGGCTGAGCATGCTGCTCGTCGCCGGCCTCGCGTTCACCTGGATCGCGCGCTCGTTCAGGAACGAGCCCGAGCCGCCGGCGGAGATCATCCGGATGGAGGAGGAGCGCAGAGCCGCGGTGTGAGCCGCGGCTTCACTCGGTGAGCACCTTCGGATCGCCGAGGGTCATGTCGCGCACCGCGCTGTCGTGGCCGAGGACGCGGCGGACGAAGTCAGCCCACCAGTCGGCCTGCGGATCGCGGTCGCGGTAGGCGGCGAGCGCCGCCCACGTCTTGTCGTGGACCTGCTGCGCTCTTTCCAGCGCCTGCTCGCGGGATATCCCCTCGTGCTTCATCGCGCGCCGGCCGATGCGGGCGTGCAGCACCTCGTCCGCCCAATCGTAGTCGTGAAAGTGCGCCGACAGCTCGTCGCCGGAAGCGCGCGCGGTCTCGTACTCGGAGCGCTTGCCGACTTCCGCCGGCATCAGCGATTGCTCGATGCCGTACAGGATGATCTGCCGCTCGAGTGGCGTGGCGTGCAGGTTGAGTCGGAGCGAGAAGCCGACGTTGAGCGGCAGGGCTTTCCAGTCGACCCCGCGCGACTGCAGCGCGACGGTGCCCATCATCGCGTGGCGCGCCTCGTCCCACAGCTGCCGCGAGTAATCCACCTGCAGCTCCCAGGGCAGCTCCGGCCGCTCCGTCATGAACGACGCCATCATCTCGGGCACGTCCATCTCGAGCGTGCGCTTGCACAGGAGCGCGAGATTCCTTTCGTCGTCCGGCACGCCCTCGGCGTTGTACACGACGTGCGGCGGGAAGTTGAAGTTGTACGCGCCGCCGAACCGCTCGTCGCGCCGGGGATGCATGTCCGGCTGGAACGGCTCCGCCGCGCGAGGCGGCGGAAGCTCGCTCCGTCCGGCGGCCGGCGCGCTGGCGCCGGCGATGCCGCGCGCGCCCAGAAGGTAAGCGACGAGATGCTCGCGCCAGTGCTCCGCCAGCGCTCCGGCTTTCGGGTCGTCCCGCACAAGCGCGGCCAGGCAGCGGTCGCCCCAGGCGATGGCGCTCTCGGTCTCGGGGATGGCGGTCCGCAGCAAGCGCACGGTGGGATGATCGACGAGGTGGTTGGTCTCGTCGAGATGCGAGCGGTACGCCGCCCAGAGCGCCGGCAGCGCGACGCCGTACACGCCAGCTATCAGCTCGACGGTGTCGCTGCTCCGCTTCAGCTCCTCGAAGAAAGCGGCGAGCGACTCGTCGGGCGCCTTGTCGAGCGGCGGAACGGGGCTTCGCATCTCGGCGATGCGGGCGCGCAGCGCGTCCGCGTGCGTCGTGCACTCCCACTGGTGGAGCGCGAGGGCGCACTTGACCTCCCACTCCGGTGTCGCGGGCAGATGCGCGACGAGGACGCGCGCGATGCTGAGCTCCGACCACTGGAAGCGCAAAAGGCGACGAACGCTCTCGTCGACGGAATAGCCGATTTCGCTTGCGTCCCGATAGGAGCAGATCCCCGCCAGCTCCGGGACGTCGTTCGTGGCCGTCATAGGCACGCCTCTGCTATTGGAAAAATCGATCCAGGCGCTGCATCTTGTGCAGCGATTCGCGTGAGTCTCACTTCGTCCTAAGATATCCTGCATGGCGCCGATGATAGTTTCCAGCCGGAGCTGCCTGGCCTTCGCGCGGAGAGCGGCCTGCTTGTCGCTGCTCGCTGCCGCCGCGTGCGAGCGCCCGGCGGATATCGCGGACGGGACGCCGCTGGCAGTCGCGGCTGCCGCGCCGGACGATTCGCTGATTCCCGCCGGCCCGCTGGGAATCTCGATCCGCCGCGGCCGCGCGATCCTCGCGGCGACGCGCGACAGCCTGCCGGAGCACGTCGGCAACCGGCTCAGCTGCACGAACTGCCACTCCGACAACGGGACCCGGCCGAACGTGATGCCGTGGATGGGTGTGTACGGCCAGTTTCCGCAGTACCGCTCGCGTGTCGGCGGAATCCAGATCATCGAGGACCGGATCAACGACTGCTTCGAGCGCAGTATGAACGGCAAGGCGCTACCGCACGACAGTCCGGCGCTGCGCGACATGATCGCGTATCTCGCCTTTCTGTCGTGGGGCATGCCGACGGGCGCGAGAGTAGAGGGACAGGGGTTGCCGCCGCTGAAGCCGCTGCCCGGAGACACGGCGCGCGGCGCTTCGATTTACCTGGCGACGTGCGCGCGTTGTCACGGCGTGAACGGCGACGGCGGCATCGGTCCGCCCGTCTGGGGCGACGGGTCGTACAACATCGGCGCGGGAATGGCGCGTGTTCGGACCGCGGCTGCGTTCGTTCGCGTCGCGATGCCGTTCGACGCGCCCGGGACCCTCACCGATCAGGAGGCGTTCGACGTCGCCGCGTACATCAACACGCGGCCCCGCCCGGATTTTCCCGGGAAGGAGCTGGACTGGCCGAAGGGCGATCCGCCGCCGGACGTGGCGTACGAGACCCGCGCGGCCGCCGGAACACGCCAGTAAGCAGGGCGCGCGGCTAGCTTTGACGCATGGCTGACGTCGCGCATTCTCCCGGCTTTCTCAAGCTCGTCGAGAGCGTGCGTCCCTCGGTGCGCGAGGTGGACGTGGTCGAAGCGCGGCGGCGGGCGGCACAGGGCGCCATTCTCGTCGACGTGCGCGAGGACCGGGAATGGGAAGCGGGGCACGCCCGCGGCGCCGTGCACATCGGCAAGGGAGTGATCGAGCGCGACATCGAGCAGAAGATCCCGGACGCCAACGCGGAGATCATTCTGTATTGCGGGGGCGGATTCCGCTCGGCGCTGGCCGCGGACTCCCTGAGAAAAATGGGGTACGGCAACGTGGCGTCGATGGCCGGCGGGTGGCGGGCCTGGGAGGCGGCGGGAGGCGAGACAGAGTCCGGCAACAGCTAACTGCCACAGAGAACTGATAAGCTGCGAGCGGCCAGCCGGTAGCTGCCAGCTGCGAGCCGCGGGCAATGTTGACTTGTCGGGCACATCGACCGGCGACTCGGGTATGAATTCAGACTGGTCCGCTTACTGCGTTTGAGGAGTTGACCGGCCCGGAATAGCTTCCGGAGCCCCTGAATCGACAGCTAATAGCCAACAGCCACAGCCAACAGCCAATCATGACCAAGACTTTTCTGGGTTTTGCCCTCGCGGGAGCGATCGGAATGGCGCTCACGCCCAACGACGCCGCGGCGCAGAGCGCGTGGCGGACGATCCACAGCGACTCGCGCATGACGGTGGCGCTCGACACCACGAGAATCCGCACCGGTGCGGAAGGCTCGCACGTGGTGTTCGTGCGCTGGGATTACGCGACCGCGCGCCGCGCGGAGAGCCGCCGCGACTACACGCGCCTGGTGCAGCAGGTTCAGCTGAAGTGCTCGCCGATCCGGATCAAGAGAATCGGCACGACGCTGTACTCCGCGCAGGGCCGCGTGGTGGAAGAGCTTCCGGTGGTGAGCCGCCGCAAGCTCGCGAACATGGCCTGGGATCCGCCGCGCGCGGGGTCGGAAGGCGCGCGGGTGTATCCGGTGCTGTGTCAGGCCTTGACCCGGCGGCCGGTTCGAGGATAGAGCTCCCGCGGCAATGGAAATGGAGACCCGCGAGAGCGGGTCTCTTTTCATTTGCGGCCGCGCGCGGACCGGAGTGCGCAGGCCCGCATCATATAGTATGCACCTGCGAACTGCGGACTGAGGACTGTGCGGCCTCAGGACTAACGGCCATTGCGGATCGGCGATTAAGTGAGCCACAGCTCCAGGATTAATCGAGGTCCCGCCTCGCCCACGATTCTCGCGCTCTTTCCTCATATCCGGTAGGATCGCGGAGAGAAGCATGGAAGCATTCCGCAATGGTTATCGCGTATTGCGATATCCGGGGAGCGGGTGAGAATTGTTGTTGCGAATTAACCCGATGGCTAAGCCTGTGCTGCGAACGACTTTGAGTGGTATGTGGTGTATGCGAGTGACCGAGCGTTGGACCCGCTGTCCTATTAACAGCGGAACGCCGGACTGTCGCATGGTCGTCCGGGCCGTAATGTGCGGGTCACCCGCTCCGCCGGGCTTTTCATTCAGCAGGGTCTCATGACAACGCTTCGCAGGACTTTGATCGCGGCGACTGCCGCGGGTATCGCGCTGACTTCGGCTGCCGACGCGCAGCGGTCCACGCGCGCACGGCCGGCCGCGCCGGCCGCGCCGGTCGAGAAGCCGGTCGTGGTCGTGCTTCCTGTCGACGACACGCCGGGCGACTCGGTTCGCACGATCATCCAGCGCGACCTCGATTACGGGGACAGGCTCACGCCGCTGGCGCTGGACGCGGCTCTCCTGAAGCCGAACGCTCCGGCGGACGGGAGCGTGAACTACTCTTTTTTCGCCGGATTCAAGGTGGCGGCGGTCGTGGCGCCGCGCCGCAGCTCCACCGGAATAAGGGTGGCTGTGTACGACGTGGCCACGAAGACCCTGATGCGCGAGGGGGACTTCGCCGTGCCGGAGGTTCCGGCGGTGCGCGAGACGGAGATTCGCGACTCGGTGATCAGGGCGTGGGAGGAGCGCGATTTGGAATCGCGTGCGGCGCTGGTGCGCACTACGTTCCTGCGCGACTCGCTGGTAGCGGCGGCCGCGAAGAAGCCGCCCCGCAATCGAAAGAAGCGGGCCGCGGAAGCCGCGGTTCGCGACTCGTTGATGCGCGCGGTGGCGCTGGAAGATTCGGCGCTGCGCGAGCGAATCGACCGGGACATCGTGCAGCGCGACGAAGCGCTGGTGAGGCTGGTGGCGCAGGATTTCTCGCGGCGCGATTCCTTGGCATCGGCGCAGCGCTTCGCGATACATGGGATAGCCGACGAAGTGCAGCAGTGGCTCACGGGTCGCCGCGGCATGGCGCAGAGTCGTGTGGCGTACATCCACAACGGTCAGCTCTTCGTCGTGGACAGCGACGGAGCCAACAGCCGGCCGGCGACGCAGGACGGAACCGCACTGTCGCCCGCGTGGCACCCGAGCGGAACGCGCGTGGTGTTCGCGGACCTGAACGACGCCGGCTCGCAGATAGTCGAGGCAAATCTGATCACGGGTGGCTTGCGCGAGCTTTCGGCTACACCGCGCGGCCTCAACCTCACGCCGGTGTACACGCCGGACGGTCGCTCGGTGGTGTACGCGCACGCGCGGGATGCGGGCGCGGACCTGGTGATCGCGAGTCTGGAGGAAACGGCGCCGGCGCGCCGTATTTCCAGCCTGGAGTTGTACGACAGGTCCTCACCTTCGTTTAGCCCCGACGGACGCCGGCTCGCCTTCATCTCGCCGCGGTCGTGGCAGGGGACCCGGATGACGCCGCAGCTCTTCACGATGAACCTGGACGGCAGTGAAGAGAAGCAGCTCACGCCGAGCGTGAAGGGAGTGCGCAGCTACAGGACGAGCCCCGACTGGTCGCCCGACGGCCTGCGCGTGGCGTACATGCAGCAGAACGGCGATTTCCAGGTGTGGATGATCGACGTCCGCACTCAGAGCATGAAGCGTCTCACGACGTTCGCCGAGAACGAGGACCCGAGCTGGGCCCCCGACAACCGTCACATCGCGATCGCGTCCACGCGCGGTGGCACCAAGGAGATCTGGGTGATGGACGTGGAGAGCGGGCGGATGCGCCAGCTCACGAACGCACCGGGAGCAAGACTGCCGTCGTGGTCGCCGATGATTCGGCCGGAGATGGCAGCTCCCGTGGCGTTGGTTCGCAGGGCAGAGGCAGGAGGCAAGTAGGAACTACGCTGCGTGCTGCGTGCTGCGTCCTAGCAACCTCGGGCGCAGTACGCAGCACTCAGCGTTGTCACCAGCCTAGTACAAGCGCGAAAATCAGCGGCGCCACGATCGACGCGTCCGACTCGATCACGTGCTTCGGCGTGTCCTTGCCGAGCTTGCCCCACGTGATCTTCTCGTTCGGAACCGCACCCGAGTAGGAGCCGTAGCTCGTCGTCGAATCGCTGATCTGGCAGAAGTAGCCCCACAGCGGCACACTCTCGCGCTTGAGATCCTGATGCAGCATCGGCACGACGCAGATCGGGAAATCGCCCGCGATGCCCCCGCCGATCTGAAAGAAGCCCACCGAGCTGCGCGGCGCTGTCTCGGTGTACCACCCGGCGAGCTGCGTCATGTACTCGATGCCGGTGCGGACGGTGTGCACGTTCTTCACGTCGCCGGCGATGACGTGCGCGGCGTACATGTTGCCGAGCGTCGAGTCCTCCCAGCCCGGCACGAACATCGGCAGGTTTTTCCGCGCGGCGGCGACCAGCCATGAATCATTGGGATCGATCTGATAGCTCGACTCGAGCTGGCCGCTGAGGATGATCCGGTACATGAACTCATGCGGGAAGTACCGCTCGCCCTTCTGGTCCGCGGCAACCCATTCGGCCAGTACCTCGTTCTCGATCCGGCGCATCGCCTCCATCTCGGGGATGCAGGTGTCGGTGACCCGGTTCATGTGCCGGCGAAGCAGGTCCCCTTCCTGCTCGGCGGTGAGCGACCGGTAGTGCGGCACGCGTTCGTAGTGATCGTGCGCGACGAGGTTGAAGACGTCCTCCTCCAGGTTCGCGCCGGTACAGGTTATGGCGTGCACCTTGTCCTGCCGGATCATCTCCGCCAGTGAGAGCCCCAGTTCGGCAGTGCTCATCGCGCCGGCGAGCGTTACCAGCATCCTTCCGCCGCCGTCCAGGTGCGCGATATAGTCGTCCGTCGCGTCGATCAGCGCCGCCGCGTTGAAGTGGCGGAAGTGGTGGCGGGCGAACGCGCTTACGGGGCCGTTCGCTGCGGATGCTCTGGCTTGGTGGGGCATGACGGTGATTAGTGATTAGTGATTAGTGATTAGTGATTAGTGATTGGTAACAGCACGAAAAAATGCGGAAAAGACTCGGCATGCGGTCGGGCGGTTACGTAGTCACTAATCACTAATCACTAATCACCAATCACAGTCCCTTGCAGTCCCAGCTCGGCTGCGCGCGACTGCATGGCCTCCACGACGAAGGCAATGTGCTCGTCCAGGTCCACGCCCAGCTCCTCCGCGCCGCGGATCACGTCCTCCCGGCTCACGCCGCGCGCGAAGGCCTTGTCCTTCATCTTCTTCCGCACCGAGCGCGCCTCCACGTCGTGCACGCTGCGCGACGGCTTCACCAGCGCGGTGGCCGTGATCAGCCCGGTCAGCTCGTCCACCGCGAACAGCGTTTTGGCCATCGCCGACTCGCGCGGCACCCCCGTGTAGCTGGCGTGTCCCATGATCGCCTCGAGGATGTCCTCGGGATATCCCCGCTCGCGGAGCACGCCCACGCCGTGGCTCGGATGCTCCTCGGTGGCCGAATGCGCGTCATTCGGGAATCGCTCGTAGTCGAAGTCGTGCAGCAGCCCCGCCAATCCCCACCGCTCCGGGTCCTGGCCGAGCCGCTCCGCGTAGGCGCGCATCGCCGCTTCCACGGACAGCATGTGCTTGCGCAGCGATTCGCTCGCCGTGTACTCCTGCATCAGCGCCAGCGCGCTGTCGCGGTCGGGGAGAGTGGTGTCGGTCATTGCGTGTATGTGTCGAGGTATTTGACGCCCGCGGCGGTGTTGAAGATTACCACGCGATCAGCGGATTTGATCGCGCCGGTCGCGATCAGGTGCCGCACGGCGGGCACGCAGGCTCCCCCCTCGGGACAGGCGAAGATCCCCTCGAGCCGCGCGATGTCGCGCGCGCCCTGGATCAGCTCGGCGTCGCTCACCGCGACGGCGGTGCCGCCCGATTCGCGCAGCGCGTCGAGAATCAGGAAATCGCCGATCGCCTTCGGGACGCGCAGGCCGGAAGCGATGGTCGCGGCGTTGGGGAATTCGTCGGCGAAGCGCGCGCCGCTCTCGAACGCCGTGACGATCGGCGCGCAGCCGTCGGCCTGGACCGAGACCATGCGCGGCCGCTCCGATCCGATCCAGCCGAGCTGCTCCATCTCGGCGAACGCCTTCCACATGCCGATGAGGCCGGTTCCGCCGCCCGTCGGATACAGGATCACGTCGGGGAGAATCCAGCCGAGCTGCTCAGCGAGCTCGTAGCCGAGCGTCTTCTTTCCCTCGACGCGGTACGGCTCCTTCAGCGTGGAGACGTCGAACCAGCCCTCGGTGTCCTTGCCGCGCGCTACTTCTGCGCCGCAGGCGGTGATGAGTCCATCGACCAGGCGCACGTGCGCGCCGGTGAACGTCGTCTCGATTACGTTGGCGCGCGGCGTGTCGCGCGGCATGAACAGGTACGCTTCGATGCCGGCGCGGGCCGCGTACGCCGCGAGCGCTCCGCCCGCGTTGCCGGCCGAGGGCGCCGCGAGCTTGGAGATGCCGAGCTCCTTCGCGCGCGAGACGGCGACGGCCATGCCGCGCGCCTTGAAGCTCTGCGTCGGATTGCCGGACTCGTCCTTGATGTAGAGCGCCTCGCAACCCAGCTCGGCCCCGAGCCGCGGCGCGGGCACGAGCGGCGTGGAGCCCTCCCCCAGCGAGACGATGTTGGCGACGTCCGCGACCGGTAACACCTCAGCGTAGCGCCACAGATCGCTCCGCCGCGCGCGCAGCGACTCGATGGTGAGCGTCTCGCCCGCGGCCTTCAGATCGTAGCGCGCGAGCAGCGGCTTGCCGCAATGCGTGCAGAGGCCCTGCACGCGCGCCGCGTCGTGCTCGGCGCCGCACGCGCCGCACTCGAGGTGAGTCAGCGAAGAGTAGGTCATCGTATTCCCAGGAACTTGTGCGTTTGCAGGCTCAGTCTCCAGCGGGGGTGCGCCAGGCAGTAGTCCAGGGCCAGCCGCGTGTTGCGCTCCACGTCCGGCCCGTCCATGGGCTGGAGAAAGAAGTGCTCGAAGCTCAGCGACTCGAACTTCTCCGGGGGCGCCAGCTCCTGCGGAAAGACCAGCTTCAGCTCGTTGCCGGACTTGAGCACCAGCTCGGCT
>JANLGX010000432.1 GCA_024654005.1 Gemmatimonadaceae bacterium
CACCAGGCTGTCCAACCCCAAGGAGACGAAGCAGATGACCCCGGAAGAGCAGAAGGCCGCGGACGAGAAGCGCGCCGCAGAGAACAAGGAGATCGCGCAGCGTGCCGTCAAGGCCGAGCGCGAGCGCATCGAGGGCATCAACCACGCCGTGCGCGTGGCTGGACTCGGCGCGGATTTCGGCGCGAAGCTCGTCACCGATGGCACGTCGCTCGAAGACGCGCGCAAGCTGGTGATCGACGCGATGGCGGATCGCGCCGACGCGATCCCCACCGAGAACCACGTTCGCGTGGTCGCGGTCGAGGGGCAGGACGAACGCGACAAGTGGGTGCGCGGTGTGTCCGCGAGCATCTTCGAGCAGGCCGGAGGCAACTGCGACGTGGCCCGCGCGCACGCTCGCGCCGAGAAGGGCGAGATCGGCGGCGTCATCGGTCGCGAGTTCAAGGCAGTCGAGTTGGACGGTGGTGAGTTCCGCGGGATGCGCTTCAGCGACATCGCTCGGATGGTCTGCGATCGCGCGGGCGTGAAGCACCGTGGCGTCTACGGTGAGCGACTGTTGAACCTGGCGCTGCGCGCAAGCACTGGCGACTTCGCCGTGCTGCTGGAGAACGTCACGAACAAGTCCATGCGCGCCAGCTACGCCGTGCAGGCGGACACCTGGCGAGAGTGGTGCGGCACTGACTCGGTGCGCGACTTCCGCGCCGCCAACAGGTACATGCGCGGCGCCTTCTCTGGCGCCCTGCCTGTCGTGCCTGAGAACGACGAGTACACCAACACCGCCATCCCGGACGGCACGAAGATTTCGATCACCACCGAGAAGCGCGGGCAGATCATCACTCTGTCTCGCGAGGCGATGATCAACGACGACATGGGCGCGCTCGTGGACGTGGCCTCGCAGTTCGGACGCAAGGCCGGCCAGTCGCTGGAGATCGTTGCGTACCAGCAGCTCGCGCTCAACGCGGGCCTCGGTCCGACTCAGGCCGACACCGATCCCTTCTTCGACGATGCGGCTCGCGCGAACGTGTCCACTGCGGCTGCGCTGTCCGTCGCAGCCATCGACGCCGACCGGATCAAGATGCGGTCGCAGACGTTCGGGCAGGATTACCTCGATGTGAACCCGTCGATTCTCCTGCTCCCCGTGGGGCTGGAGTCCGCCGCGCGAATCATCAACGACAGTGCTTTCGATCACACCAGCGCGGGCGATTCGAACAAGCCGAACCCGGTGCGGGGACTCTTCACGAAGATCGTGTCCAGCCCGCGCCTCTCCGCGAGCACCACGCGGCGCTACCTCTTCGAGTCGAGCAAGAGCGCGTTCAAGATGGTGTTCCTGGAGCAGTCAGGCGAAGGCCCGACGCTGGAGAGCCAGGAAGGCTTCCGGGTGGATGGCACGCAGTGGAAGGCGCGCATCGAGTTCAAGTTCAACTCGTTCGATCCGAAGCTGGCCGTCACCAACGCGGGCACCTAAGCGGTAGCCCCTCCGCTCCGGTAACCAAGCCGGCGCGGGAGTTGCGAGACTCCCGAGCGGAAATTACCCTCACCCTCAAACGGAGACGCAAACGTGAACAATCAGAACTATGTACAGCCCGGTCGCATCCTCACTCTTGCGGCGCCGTATGACCGCCTCACCTCTGGCCTGGGTGCGATGATCGGCAGTCTCTTCGGTGTCAGCATGGACACCGTGCTGTCCGGCGCTGACGGGCAGTTCGAAACCGAGGGCGTCCACAACCTGCTGAAGACCTCGGCGCAGGCGTGGACCGCGGGCGACAAGGTGTACTGGAACGCCGGCACGAAGTTGTGCGACAACGATCCGACCACCGGGCGCCACATCGGCACCGCCGTCGAAGCCGCCGCGAACCCGACTGCCTCGGGCAAGGTGAAGCTGCTCGGCAACTCCAGCCCCCTCGCCGAAGGCGTCCAGGCTGCGGTGGTGGTGCTGACCGACAGCACCGGCCTGAGCGGCACGCATGACGACACGCTGGCGGCGACCGCCGCGCTCGTGACGCTCACCGATTCGACGGGCGACAGCGGCACGCACGATGACACGCTCGCTGACGGGCTCAGCTCCACCGCCCCGGACGCAGTGACCACCAGCGCCCTCGGCGATCTCGTCGCGACCAACGGTGGCTGGGGCTCCTCGTCTGAGGCGGGCTTCGACTCGATCAGCACGAAGTTTGACGCTGCTGTCGCCGACATCACGGCGATGCGCGCCACGCTGCTGGCCGTCCAGGCTGACGCCGCTGTGCAGAACCAGAACGACAGCGACCTCGCGCAGAAGGTGATCGAGGTCGTCGCGCAGCTCGCGGTCACGAACCAGAACATCAGCGACGTGGCCCAGAAGGTGCTGGAGATCCGCACCGTCCTCGTTACCGCCGGCCTGATCACCCCGTAAGCC
>JANLGX010000438.1 GCA_024654005.1 Gemmatimonadaceae bacterium
ACCTCGAGCTGATGCTCCAGGTGGGACGCGCGCTGTTCCGCGAAGGCCTGATCGAGGACGCCAAGCAGTTCTTCGAAGTCGCGGTGGAGCAGGCGCCCGAGTCCGCCGAAGCCGTGGCCTGCGTGGGCTACGCGCAGCACCGGCTCGGCGACAACGACGGCGCGGTCACGACGCTGCGTCGCGCGCTCCAGCTCGACAGCGACCACAGCGAGGCCCGCATCTACCTCGGCAACATTCTGTACGACCGCGGCGATTACGAGGCCGCGTTGTACCATCTCGACCGGTCGTCGCCCGACGACCACTGGGACGAGCTCGGTATCTGGCGGATCATCGAGCTCAAGAAGACCGTGTATCGGCTGCGCGACAACGACGCCGAGCTGAAGCCGTGGCAGGATCGCCTGAAGGATCTCGCCGGCGAGCCGGACGACATCGACGAGATGCTGGCGGAGATCGAGGCCAAGGTCGTCGAGTCGGACCAGGAGCGGGCGCGCGGCCAGTTGGAGCTGTTCGGCGCGCTGCTGACGTCGCTGGCCGGCCGCGAGGAACCGGAATTGCACACGATCGCGCTCGACGAGCGCCGCCAGCTCGAAGGAACCTGGGACGAGATCGTCGATCAGATGCACCGCGCCAGCGGCACGGCGCGCACCAGAACTCTCGAGGAATACATGGTAACCGAGGCACGCCGCGCCTTTACGCTGACCGGCATGACGGTGTCCACGTCGGACGCCGAGAGCTTCGTTCGTGCTATCGCACACGCAGGGCTTGTCCGGATCGTAAAATGACGGCCGCGCACGGCGGCGCGGATTCCGGGCTGGCGGACATCCGGCCCGTCGTCACCCGGGTCGACACGCCCCGCAGCTCGGAGGATCTCGCTGCCGACCTGATCGAGATCTGGAGCGGATTGGAGACGGCGCTCCGCCGGATGCTCGGCGGCTCGTCGTTGAGCGGTCAGGCGCTGGTGCGCGAAGTCCGGCAGCGGGAGATGATCACGCTGACGCAGGCGCACGCGCTGCTCCAGTTCCTCGCAGCCCGCGAGCGGTGCGACAACGTCAGCTACAAGCCCACGCCCGCGGACGTCGCGGCGGCCAAGGACGCGTTCGCGCAGCTCGACACCGCCACTGGCGTGCCCGGGCGCGACGCGGCTACCGCGGGTGCCGCGTCGGCGATGGCCGGCGCACCTGCTGCCGCCACTGGATACAGCTCGGCGCAGCGCGCCGCCGCGGCCACGCCGGAGCCGGCGATAGTGCCGCCGGCGCCGGGGCTGCGGCCGCTCATGCGCGATCGCGCGGCCGGCCTCCCCACGTGGGGCTGGATCGCCATCGCGGTCGTGGCGCTCGCGTTCGCCGGCGTGGCGGCCTACTACGCGATGCAGAATCGCGGCGACGACATGGACAAGGCGGTCCGCATGATGGCGGATGGAAGGCGGGAGGCCGCGCGCGGAGAGTTCACCCGGATCGCGCGGGAGAATCCCGAGCTGGCCACACCGCACGTGTTCCTCGCGCGGATAGCCCGTGAAGAAGGCGATCTCGCGACCGCGCGGCGAGAGATCGAGACGGCCATCCGGCTCGACCCGGCGTGGAGCGTCGCGCAGAGAGAGATGGGGATGCTCCTGCTCTCGCAGGGCAACTACGATCTCGCGCGGAGGTTCTTCGTGCGCGCGGTTCAGCTCAATCCCGCCGACTCGGCGGCGAAAGGGTTCCTCGGATGCTCGCTCATCCGGCTGGGGAATCGTGACCTGGGACTGAGGTTCATCGGCCAGGCGGGAAGCGGGTCCTGGTCGGCGTGCGCGCGATAACGACTGTATCTCGCTGAGCGCAGCGTCCCCTCCCTTTGGCCGACCCCGAGCGTGAGGCAGGGGAATCCAAGTTCGGAGTGTGGCAGTTCGGCGTCGGCAGTGAGGAGAATCCTTATTCGCAACTCCGAACTGATCGCTCCTGACTGCCACACTCCAAACTTGGATTCCCCTGCAACATCCTGGAGCAGTGTGGCCAGGTGATTGAGTTCCACAACGTCGGAAAAACCTACCGGTCTCTGACGGGCCGGAGCGTCCGCGCCGTGGACGGCTTCTCGCTCGACATCCCGCGCGGCGAAGTCTTCGGAATAGCGGGCCCCAACGGCGCCGGGAAGAGCACGCTGATCGGCGTCCTGCTCGGGTTCCTGCATCCGTCGGACGGCCGCGTGCGCGTCAACGGGATGCAGCCGCGGTCGTACATCGAGAAGCACGGGATCGGCTATCTCTCCGAGCTGGTGACGATCAACAAGCGGTGGCGCGCGGAGGCGGCGCTCACCCGCTACGCGATCCTCGCCGACATTCCCCGCGAGCGAATCTCCGACTCGGTCGAGAAGGCGATAGCGACGCTCGGACTCGGCGAGCACCGGCGCAAGAGCGTGAAGGCGCTCTCCAAGGGAAACCTGCAGCGGCTCGGCTTGGCGCAGGCGCTACTGCGCGACGAGGAGCTGCTCATCCTGGACGAGCCGACGCACGGTCTGGACCCGGTGTGGACGCAGCGCTTTCGCGACATAGTCGGCGGGCTCCGCGATCCCAACCGCACGATGATCATCGCGTCGCACAACCTCGACGAGCTGCAGCGACTCGCCGACCGCGTGGCGATCATCGATCACGGCAGGCTCCAGCGCGTGGTCGGCACGAGCTCGCTGGACCAGCAGTCCGTGGGCGCGCTCACCTACCGGATCTCGCTGGCCTCGGGCGCCGAGCATTTCATGCGGGTATTCCCTGAGGCCGCGGCCGTGGGTCGCGGCGAGTACGAGGTGGTCGTGTCCGACGTCGTGGCTCTCAACCGCCGCCTCGGCGAGCTGATGCTGGCCGGCGGGGTCGTTGCGGCGGTGGTTCCAACCAGGTCCGTGCTCGAGCAACAGTTCCGCGAAGCGGTGGGAGAGAGCGCGTGAACCGGCGCCAGATCGCCTCGTACGTGCCGTGGCAGCTATGGGACTTCGCGCTCGACCGCGGAGTCGCCCTGCTGTTCGTGGGCGGGCTGATGGGGTTCTCCGTGCTGTGGCCCGGATACGTCGCGCTCCGCGAGCAGATGGCCCCCGAGCTGGTCGCCGGCAAGCTGCTCGAAATCGCGGTCGCGCAGCAGGTATCCATTCTCGTCGTGATCGCCGCGAGCGGGATCGTCGCGAACGACAGGATCGGCGGCTACTACCGGTTCCTGTTCTCCAAGCCCGTGCGGATGCCGGCGTATTACGCGCTGCAGTTTCTCGTGACGCTCACCGGGTTGCTGCTCGCCACGCTGATCCTGCTGTCGGCGTTCTGGATTTTGGTGGGGTGGGTGTCGCCCATGGTGCCGCTCGTAATGGTTGTCGCGACGTATCTCGCTCTCGGCGGCACGATCTTCTTCTTCTCGACGTTCACGCGCTTCGACTGGGCGATGCTGGTGCTCCTCTGGGGCGCGAGCGCGCTGTCGCGCACCCTCGCGGCCGACAAAGCCTGGTACGAGGTCGCGCGCTGGGTGCTGCCGCCCACGCACCAGATCGGCAAGCTCCAGGGCGCGCTGTTCGCGGGCACGGAGATAGACATTGCCGGGACCGCCTGGCTCGTGGGTTACGGCGTGATCTTTTTCCTCGCCGGACTCGTCGTACTTCAAAGGAAGGCGATAGCCGAGTGATTCTCGCCGGCGTTACGCGCGCCGTGCTCGGCAACGGCCTCACGGTGCTGGTGAAGGCCGATCCGGATTCGGAAGTCGTTGCCGTAGTCACTTACGTCAAGGCGGGATACTTCGACGAGCCGGACGATTCCGTCGGCATCTCGCATGTGCTCGAGCACATGTTCTTCAAGGGCACGCCGACCCGCGGAGTGGGCGAGATCGCGCGGCAGACGAAGGCGAGCGGCGGCTACCTCAACGCTCACACGATCTACGACCACACGAGCTACTACACGGTGCTGCCGGCGGCCTCGCTCGGCAGGGGAATCGCCATCCAGTCAGACGCGTATCGCAACTCGCTGATCGACGAGACCGAGCTCGCGCGCGAGCTCGAGGTGATCATCCAGGAAGCCAAGCGCAAGGAGGACAACCCTGCGGCGGTCGTGACCGAGAGCCTCTACGCGCTACTGCACGACACGCACCGGATGCGGCGCTGGCGCATCGGACGGGAGGACGTGTTGCGCGGGCTGACGCGGGAGCGGATGCTCGCGTTCTACCGCGCCTACTACCGGCCGTCGAACACGATCCTGGCGATCGCCGGCGGGGTGGACACGGCTGCCACTCTCGCGGAGGTCGAGCGGGCGTACGGCGACATGCCCGCCGGCGACGTCGCGCGCGACCGCGGCCCGCGGGAGACGGGCACGCCGGCTTTCCGCTACCGTGAGCTCTCGGGCGACGTCGCGCAGACGCAGCTCGCGCTCGGCTGGCGCACCGCGCCGCTGCACGATCCCGTCACGCCGGCACTCGATCTTGCCGCGATGCTGCTCTCCGCGGGACGCTCGTCGCGGCTGTACCGCGCGGTCCGCGAGCGGCAGCTCGCGTCTTCCGTCTCGGCGAGCAACTACACGCCGACCGACGTGGGCGTATTCGTCATCCACGCCGAGACCGAGCCGGAGAAAACCGCGGACGCCGCGCGCGGAATACGAGCGCAGGTGGACTCCCTGCGACACGGCGACATCGCGCGCGCGGAGATCGACCGCGCGCGGCGGCTGTTCGAGAGCCGCTGGATCCGCCGCCTCGAGACGATGGAAGGGCAGGCCCATTACCTGGCGGAGTGGGAAGCGCAGGGCGGCTGGCAGCTGGGCGAGGACTATTACGCGCGCTTTCTGGGCGCGGACGAGCGCGACGTGGCCGACGCCGCCGCGCGCTTTCTCGAGGACGACCGCTGCGGCGTAATGATCTATCGTCCCGAGTCGGCGCCGGCGGTCGCCGCGGGAGCCGCGGAGCTTAGGGCGCTGCTGCAGGGAGGCGACGGCGAGCTGCGGCACGACTCCCCGCGAGCCGCGCCCGCGGTCCACACGCGGCCGGTGGAGCAGGCGGGCGTCGAGCACGGGGTGCACGTGTTCCGGACGGGACGCGGGCTCCCCATTCTCGTACGGCATCGGTCCTCGGTGCCGATGGCTCACCTCGCGGTGGTCAGCGCGGCCGGCGCGGCACACGACACGGAGGACCGTTCCGGTCTCGCGCTGCTGCTCGCGCGCACCGCGCTGAAGGGGACGGCCACCCGGACGGCCAACGAGCTGGCCGCCGCGGCCGAGCTCCTCGGCGGGAGCATCGCGACCAGCGTCACCGCGGAGACTCTCGGCTGGAGCATCTCGGTGCCCGCAAGCCGGCTCGAAGCCGCGGCCGCGCTGCTCGCCGATGTGATCGAGAATCCCGCGCTGAGCGAGGAAGCGCTGGAAACCGAGCGCTCGATAACTCTCTCGGATCTGGCTTCGTTCCGCGACGACATGTACTCGTACCCGATCCATCTCGCGGGCGCGGCCGCATACGGCGCGCATCCGTACGCCCGCTCTACTCTGGGGACCGAGCAATCGCTGCACGCGGCCAGCGCGCGCGATCTGCGCGAGCGGCATGCGCGGTCGGTGGCGCGCGGGCGCGTGGTCGTCGGTATCGTGGGTGACGTGGAGCCGCGACGCGCGGCTGAGGTCGCGGCCGGCGCATTCGGGAAGCTCGAGTACGACGAGTGCGCGCAGCTCGTGCGCCCGGTGTGGCCCGACGCGGTCCGACACGCCGTGGAAGAGCGCGACAAGGCGCAGACGGCGCTGGCGATGGCGTTTCCCGCGCCGTCGCGCCGCGACGACGACCGGTTCACCGCGCGGCTGATCTCACTGCTGGCCAGCGGTCTTGGCGGGCGGTTCTTCGACGAGTTGCGCGAGCGCCAGTCGCTGGCGTACACGGTGGGCGTGCACGTGATCGAGCGCGCGCTCGCCGGCACGTTCATCGGCTACATCGCCACGGCGCCGGATAAGGAGGAAAGAGCGCGGGAAGGACTGCTGCGCGAGTTCCAGCGGCTGTGCGAGGAGCTGGTCACCGAGGAGGAGCTCGAGCGCGCGCAGGAATACGCGGTGGGGACCCATGTCATCCGCCGGGAGAGCAACGCCGCGCTGCTGTCCGAGATGATCGAGGCGTGGCTGTTCGGACGACTGGCGGAGCCCGCGGAGTTCGAGGGGAAGATCCGCTCGGTCACGCGCAAGCAGGTGCGGCGGCTGGCCGCGGCGTGCTTCGATCCAGCGAGGCGGGCGGAAGGAGTGGTGCGGGGGCGTTAAGGGGCGGCGGCTTCGCGCAGACCCGCGCGGGCCCGCGTGAGCATCGCCACGGCCGGGCGCAGTCGCCCGTTGGGAGCGCGCAGCCCGCGCGGGTCTGCGCGAAGCCGCCGCCCCTTAACGCC
>JANLGX010000440.1 GCA_024654005.1 Gemmatimonadaceae bacterium
AGCGGGAGCGGGAAAGGAGGAGGCGTCCGGCCACAGCCGCGCTGGCGTTCATGAGGGCGCCACGGTCTTAACCTAGCCCTGGCTCATAGGGGTGACAAGTTTCGCCACGACTCCACGAGCCACGACAGCGACGATCACCGTACCAATAGGGCAACTCCCGGAAATCCTCCCCCTCGAACAGGGCGAGGTCGGCCGCGAAGCCTTCGGCGAGCTGACCGGTCTCGGCCGCAAGACCGATGGCCGCCGCGCCATTGACGGTCGCCGCGATCAGCACCTCGGCGGCGCTCATTCGCAGCAGGCTGATTCCCAGCGTCAGCACGAGCGGAAAATTGACCGTCGGCGACGAGCCCGGGTTGAAGTCGGTAGCCAGCGCGACGGCCGCGCCGGCGTCGATCAGAGCGCGGGCCGGCGCCTGCTTAGACCTGCCCAGGAACAGCATGGTCCCGGGAAGCAGCGTGGCAACGGTGCCGGACTTCGCCAGCGCCGCGATTCCCGCCCCGGAGATCGCGCCGAGATGATCGGCTGATGCAGCGCCGAGCTCCGCCGCCAGTTCGGCGCCGCCCGAGTACTCCAGCTCGTCGGCGTGCAGTTTCACGCCGAGCCCCGCGCTTTTCGCGGCGCCCAGCACGGCTCGCGACTCGGCCACCGTGAACACTCCGGGCTCGCAGAAAATGTCCGCGAAGCGGGCGAGACCGGAGTCGGTCACCTTCCGGAGCATCTCGCCCTTCAGCAGCTCGACGTACTCCGCGCGGCCGGCGTCGCGCTCCCGGTAGTCGAGCGGGATCTCGTGCGCGCCGAGCCATGTCGGGACGACCCTCAGCGGCAGATCGGCGGCGAGGCGGCCAATGACGCGAAGCGACTTGAGCTCGTCGTCGGACGAAAGCCCGTAACCCGATTTGATCTCCACCGTCGTCGTTCCGAACGCCGCGAGCCGCCGGACCCTGGTAGCGGAGAGATCGTACAGCTCGGCCTCGGCGCGCGCGCGGAGGTCGCGTACCGACGCGTGAATTCCGCCGCCGCGTCGGGCGATCTCCATGTAGCTCAGCCCCGCCGCGCGCAGCTCGTGCTCGTCGTAGCGTGGGCGCCCGAACACCGCGTGCGTGTGCGAGTCGACGAGCCCGGGCGTGAGCACGCAACCGGAGCAGTCTATCTCCGTCGCTCGCGGGTGCACCTTCGCGAGAGCGCGCGCGTCCCCGATCGCGGCGATGCGCTCGCCCTCGACGAGAACGGCGGCGTCGGTGAGAACGCCCGCGTCAGCCATCTCGCGGCCGCGGCGGGCGCGGGCGGGGCCGGCGCAGGTCACGACCTGCCGCGCGTTGACGAAAAGCAGCGTCAAGCGCGGCTCATGCCATCACGTCGCGCACACGCGAGAAACGCATAGGCGCCTCCGCTTCGCCGCGGCAGGCGTAGAAGCACGCGTTGCACGCGACCGGCCGGTACTGCTTGAACTCGGTCCAGTGGAAATCCGTCGGGAAGTCGGGGCAGCGCTTCACGTGGCCGGTGGGGTCGACGTGAATCGTTCTGATCCCCGAGCGGCAGGGCTCGGTCAGCTCGCCGCGGGCGTACCTCGGGATCGACTCGAGGTAGTGGTCGGAATTCGTGATCACGCCGCGGTTGTCACGCTTGAAGGCGAGCAGCTCCGCGGTGACCTCTTCCAGCTCGACGGTCCGGTCGCCATCGATCAGGTGCATCCGGTTCCCGTTCTTGGAGTCCGTGTACAGGCTGAAATTGACGCCGCAGCCGAGCTCCCGCGCGCGGCGCACGATCGGGAGCAGCTGGTCGAGGTTGTCGCTCTTGATGACCGTGTTGAAGCGGATGTTGTCGACCCCTTCGGCGCGGATGCCGTCGAGCGCGCCGAAGATGCGCGCCGTGAGCCCCGGGATGCCACGCGCCGCGTCGTGCCGCTCGTCCAGGTAGTCGAGCGAGATGTTGAACTGGTTGATCCCGGCGTCCCACAGCGACCGGGCGCGCTGAGGTGTGAGCATCCCGCCGTGCGTGATCAGCGTGATGTACTTGAGGTGCACGGCGTCAGCCACCCCCCGCACGAGCAGCTCGAGGTCGGCGCGCAGGGTCGGCTCGCCGCCGGTGAACGCGATGACCATGGGGTTGAAGTACCGCGCGGCGTCGGCGAAGCTCTTGAGCTCTTCGGCGCGCGCGGCCGGCGAGGTTTTCCAGTAGTCGCAGAAGCCGCAGCGCGCGTTGCACCGCATCGTGACTTCGAAGTGCACGAGCACCGGGCGACGACGTACGGTGAGATACGCGTACTTCGCCAGGAACAGCGGGACGTGCCAGGGCTTGAACCTAGCTGAGAGCATTCGATCGTCTGCTTAGTTCCGGCCGAGCCGGGAGGCGCCGTGATGCCTGAGAGTTCGGGCGCTACGCTCGCGTTGCTCGCTAACACGCGCCCTCATCTCAGGCATCGCGGCGCTTACCCGGCTCGGTCAGCATTGGCAGGACGATGCCATGCTGTTTGGCCGTTTCCATCGCCAACTCGTAGCCAGCGTCCGCGTGACGCGCTATACCGATCCCGGGGTCGTTCGTGAGCACGCGCTCGAGCCGCACGCGCATCTCGGGCGTGCCGTCAGCGACGATCACCTGGCCGGCGTGCAAAGAGTTGCCGATGCCAACCCCGCCGCCGTGATGGAATGACACCCACGATGCGCCACCGGCCACATTCAGGAGAGCGTTGAGGATGGGCCAGTCGGCCACCGCGTCGCTGCCGTCCTTCATGGCTTCCGTCTCGCGGAAAGGGGAAGCAACGCTGCCCGTGTCGAGATGGTCGCGGCCGATGACGATCGGCGCACTGATTTCGCCCGACGCGACCAGATCGTTCAACGCGACGCCGAAGCGCGCGCGGTCGCCCTGCCCCAGCCAGCAGATGCGGGCGGGCAGGCCCTGGAAGTGAACCTTGTCGCGCGCGATGGTGATCCAGCGTCGCAGATGCTCGTCGCGCGGGAAAAGCTCGAGCACGAGATCATCCGTGCGCGCGATGTCGCGCGGGTCGCCGGACAGCGCCACCCAGCGGAAGGGCCCCTTGCCCTCGCAAAACAGCGGGCGGACGTACTCGGGGACGAATCCCGGAAACGTAAATGCGTCCCGCACTCCGGCATCGAGCGCGACGGTCCGGATGTTGTTCCCGTAATCGAAGGTCACCGCGCCGCGTTGCTGCATCCGCAGCATCGCGCGGACGTGCTCGACGATCGACTGCGTGGCCTTAGCCACATACGCGTCGGGATCGCTCTTGCGCAGCGCCAGAGCATCCGCCAGCGGCATGCCGGCGGGCACGTACCCGTTGAGCGTGTCGTGCGCGCTGGTCTGGTCCGTCACCACGTCCGGAGTCACGTCGCGGCGAACCAGCTCCGGCAGTACTTCCGCGGCGTTGCCGATCAGTCCGACTGAGACTGCCTTCTTGCCTGCGCGCGCGCGCGCGACGATCTCCAGCGCTTCGTCCAACGTAGCCGCCTTGACGTCGCAATAGCCCGTCTCGATCCGCTTGTCGATCCGGCTCTCGTCCACCTCGACGCACAGGATCGCAGCGCCCTGCATCGTCGCGGCGAGCGGCTGCGCGCCACCCATTCCGCCGAGCCCGGCGGTGAGGACGAGCTTGCCGGCGAGCGAGCCGCCGAAATGCCGGCGCGCGACAGCGCCGAACGTTTCGTACGTGCCCTGCAGAATTCCCTGGGTGCCGATGTAGATCCACGAGCCCGCGGTCATCTGGCCGTACATCATCAGGCCCGCGCGCTCGAGCTCGCGGAAGTGCTCCCACGTGGCCCACCGCCCGACGAGGTTGCTGTTCGCGATCAGAACCCTGGGCGCCGACGCGTGCGTGCGGAACACGCCGACGGGCTTGCCGCTCTGCACGAGCAGCGTCTCGTCGTTCTCCAGCGCGCGCAGCGACGCGACGATCGCGTCGAAGCACTCCCAGTTGCGCGCGGCTTTTCCGATGCCGCCGTACACCACGAGGTCCGCTGGGCGTTCGGCGACATCCGGGTCCAGGTTGTTCATGAGCATCCGGAGGGCGGCTTCCTGCTGCCACCCCTTGCACGAGATCTCGCTGCCGCGCGGCGCGCGGACTACGCGGGCTCCCGCGGCGCTGCCCGCGGCTCTCGCCGGAACCCGCTCCCTCACGGCCACGTCGCTCTCGCCCGGGTGAATTTCCCCTCACCGATCGCCGCGGCGATCGCCGTGATGTCGCCGCTCAGCACGCGGTCGTCGCCAAGGTGCGGCACCAGGGCGCGCACGGCCGCGTGGGCGGACCGCAGCGCCGTACCGGTCCGGAGCGGCGCGCGAAAATCCAGGCCCTGCGCCGCGCACAGCAGCTCGATGGCGAGAACATGCCGGAGGTTCTGCGCCACGCGCCGCGCCTTCCAGGCCGCGCCCATCGCCATGGGCACGACGTCTTCCTTGCCGCCGTCGGTCGGGATCGTGTCCACGCTCGCCGGGTGCGAGAGGACCTTGCACTCGCTCGCCACGGACGCGGCTGTGACCTGCGCCATCATCATCCCGGAGTGCAGCCCCGCGTTCTCCGTGAGAAACGGCGGCAGCCCCTGGTTCAGGTCCGGGTGTACCAACCTGTCGATCCGCCGCTCGGAAATCGTCGCGAGGTTGGTCAGCGCGATCGCCAGGAAGTCCAGCGCCATGGCGACGGACTGGCCGTGGAAGTTGCCACCGCTCAGCAGCTCGCCGTTCTCGAACACCAGCGGGTTGTCGGTCGCGGCATTGAGCTCGCGCGAGACTATTCCCTCGATCCACCTGAGCGCGTCCCGCGCGGGTCCGTGCACCTGCGGCATGCACCGCAGCGCATAGGCGTCCTGCACGCGCGGGTCGCCCTCGCGATGGGATTCGCGGATCTCGCTCGCGGCGAGCAGCTCGCGCAGAAGCGCGGCGGATTCCTGCTGCCCTTCCTGGCCGCGCGCGTCGTGGATTCGCTCGTCGAACGCGACGGGCGTGCCGAGCAGCGCGTCGAGCGACATGGCGCCGGCGAGGTGCGCCGTCTCCCAGAGAATGGCGGCGTCGTGCACGAGCAGCGCGGCCACCGCGGTGTGCGCCTGCGTCCCGTTGATGAGAGTGATTCCCTCTTTGGCCTGCAGCACGAGGGGCGCGAGCCCGACCGCGCGCAGCGCTTCGGCCGCGGAAACTTCCTTTCCTTCCAGGAACAGCGTACCCTCGCCGATCATCGCGAGCGCGAGATGGGCCAGTGGAGCGAGATCGCCGCTCGCGCCGGCGCTGCCCTGCTCCGGCACGGGCGGATAGACGCCGGCGTTCAGCATTCCGCACAGCAGCTCGGCGAGATCGGTGCGCGCGCCGGAGAATCCTTTCGCGATCACGTTGGCGCGGAGCAGCATCATCGCGCGAACCTCGCGCTCGGGGAGCAGCGGCCCGACTCCCGACACGTGACTGCGGACGAGGTTTACCTGCAGCTCCTCCAGCTTCGCGGGATCGATGGCCACGTCGGCAAGCTTGCCGAAGCCCGTGGTCACGCCGTACACGGCCTGTCCGCCCGCGGCGGCCCTTTCGACTACGGCGCGCGTTCTCACCATCCGCGCCTTCGCGGCCGGCGCGAGGTCCACGCGCTCGCGTCCATCGGCGACGGCGTGAACGTCGCCGATGGTGAGCGAGTTACCGTCCAGTGCGATCGTCACTGGAGCGGAGTGATCCGCCGGTATGTCTGCTTGTCGTAGTCGAACTTCAGATCGGGCTGGGCCTTGAGGGAGATGAAGAAGCTGAACGCGAAGTTGCCGTTCGGGGACTTGGTGAATGCGAACGTCGAGCGCCAGTCGTGCAGATCGCGCTGCAGGCCGACCGTGTGACTGGCGAACGCTCTCGCCTGGAAGTCGTAGTTGGTTCCCCAGGTGGCGGACCAAGTCGGAGTGATGTTGAAGCTCATCTGTGACTGAATGTTCTCGCGCGGCGGAGTGCGCACGAAGGCCGATCCGATCGGCCGGTCGAACGGAGTAGCGCTGGTCGGGTTGGTCTGTTGCTCCACCAGGCACTGGGTGTAGGCGATGGGATTGAACTCG
>JANLGX010000442.1 GCA_024654005.1 Gemmatimonadaceae bacterium
GACTTATTATCCGGGGACGAGACTGGAGGCATTGTACCGATGAGTAGCTCCCCGATCCGTATCGGCCTGGTGGGCGCCGGCGCCATAGCGCAGCTTGCGCACCTGCCCGCGCTCTCGAAGCTGCGCGGCAGCCAACTCGTCGCGCTGTGCGACAACGACGGCCCGAAGGCGGGCGCGCTCGCCGAGCGGTTCGACGTGCCGCATGTGTTCACCGATCTCCAGGACATGCTCGAGCTGGACGAGCTGGACGCGGTGATCATCGCGACGCCGAACCACCTGCACGAGCCCCACGTTTTGAGCGCGCTCAGGGCGAAGGTGGACGTGCTGTGCGAGCGCCCGCTGGCGATGGACGCGCGTGGTGTCGAGCGAATCCTCGACGCGGCTGAGCGCACGGGCCGGAAGGTGGTCGTGGGCAACAACCACCGGTTCCGCAACGACGTGCAGCAACTGAGCCGGTTCCTGTACGGCGGCGAGCTGGGGCGCGTGACCGGCATGCGCGCCGGTGAGTACCGCTTCCGCACGTCCCGCGAGGGGTGGCGCTTCCGGCGCGCGGAGGCGGGCGGGGGCGCGTTCTTCGAGCAGGGCTTCCCGCTGCTCGACCTCGCCATGTGGCTGGCCGGCTTCCCCGACCCGGTGCGTGTCACGGCGTACTCGGACCGGCAGTCGGCGCCGGGCAGCGTCGAAGATTCCATGTTCGTGCACATCGAGTGCGCCGCGAAAGTCGATTTCACCTTCGACATCAACTGGTGCTACATCGGCCAGGACGAGCGCTGGTGGTTCGAGGTCCTCGGCAACCGCGGCAGCGCCCGCCTCTCTCCGTTGCGCGTCGTGAAGGACCTGAACGGCAAGCCGACCGACGTGTCCCCGACGGGCGCGGCCGCCCGTGAGAGCGTGTTTCTCCAGTCGTACCGCGCGGAGCTGGCGCATTTCATCGCGCTGCTGACGGGCGCGGCGGAGTACGAGCCGCCTGCCGATCAGCTCAAGCTCCACAGGATCATCGAAGCGATCTACCGCTCAGCGGACGAGGGAGTGGAGATCAGGTTTTGAGCTTCGGCCCCGCCGCGCCCCGTCTTCACGAACTGAATTGGGTGTGAGGCTCCGCGCCTGGGTTCCCACGCGGAGCGAAGCGATCGCGGTCGCCGTTTCCGCGGGGCTGTTCGCGATCGCGTTCCCGCCGTTCGAGCTGCTGCTCCCCGCGTTCGTGTGTCTCGTTCCGCTGGGCGTGCACGTCGCCCGGCTGGCCGACCGCGACGGTACCGGCCGGGAGGCGGCGCGCGCCGGTCTCTGGTTCACGCTGCTCGGGTACGGCTGCAACATCTACTGGATCGCCGTCGCGCTGTCGCTGTTTACCAATCTCGCGTTCGCGGGATACGCGGCCGCGCTCGTCTGGCTGGCGCCGTTCGGCGCGCTCACCGTCGCCGTGCTGTTCACTGCCCGCAGGCACACCGGCTGGCCGATGGCGCTGCTGCTCCCGCTGACGTGGGTCTCCTTCGAGCTGGTGCTCAATTACCTGAGCGACCTGTCGTTCCCGTGGCTGCCGCTCGGACTCTCGCTGTCCGACTGGCCAGTGCTCGCGCAGGCCGCGGACCTGAGCGGAGTGCGCGGGCTCAGCTTCTGGATCGCAGCGACGAACGGCTTGATCGTGGATGCCTGGCTCGCGGCGCGTCCGCTGCCGGCCGCCGAGCGCCGGCGTCCGATCGCGCAACGCGCTGTGATCGCGCTTGTGCTCGCGCTCGCGATCACCGGCTACGGCGTCTGGCGAATGCGCACCATCGAGCTGACACCGCTCGCGCGCGTAACCGTCGTTCAGCCCAACATCCCGGAGGAGGACAAGCTCCGCGCGGAGGACAAGGACAAGTATCTGGGAATCGCGGGCCGGGTCACACGCGAGGAGCTGGCCCGCACGCGCAGCGACCTCGTCGTCTGGCCGGAGACCGCGGTCCCGGACTTTCTCTGGCGCAACCCGCATTGGGCCGATTCGCTGCGCGCGACGGTTGGTACCAGTGGCGTGCCGATCCTGTTCGGCTTTCTGGACTCGACGATCCCGGGGCCGTACGGCTTCGAGTATTACAACGCGGCGGCGCTGACCGACGGCCTGGGAAATCTCTCCCGCCAGCGGCCGTACCGAAAAGCGTTTCTCGTGCCGATCGTGGAGCGCGTGCCCTTCGTGAACCCGGCCTGGTTCGCGCGCTTCAACTATTTCGGCTCGTTCGGCCGGGGCGTGAACCCCGTCCCGTTCACGCTCCCGTTCGGGACCGTCGGCGTGCTCATCTGCTACGAGTCCATCTTCCCGCAGCTCTCGCGCAAGTACCGCAGGGAGGGCGTCTCGCTGCTGGTCAACGTGACAAACGACGCGTGGTTCGGGCGGAGCACGGCGCCGTACCAGCACTTCGCGCATCTCCCCATCCGGGCGATCGAGAACCGGCTTCCCATCGCCCGCTCGGCCAACACCGGCATCTCGGCCTATATCGATCCGCTGGGCCGGGTGCACGGAGCCACGCCGCTCCAGGTGGAAGGGGCCTGGACGCACACCGTGCAGCGTGCCGGGGTTACGACGCTCTACAGCCGGCTCGGGGACTGGGTCAGCTGGTTGAGCGCAGCCGTCGTGATAGCGATTCTGGCGCTTGGATTGGCCCGGACCCGGGCCGAGCGGCGCAGAGCGGCCGGCACCTGAAATGTTCCATCAGGGGCCGGTTTCCCGAGGCCGGAATGGCCGGTTCCTTGCTCCTCTAGCTCCCTAATAACGGGGCTAGCGCCCCTCATCTGGGAGCTGACGATGTATCACCAAAAGCTGCTGCGTTTCTCGATGCTGCCGCTCGCGCTGTGCGCGATCGTAACGGTCGCGGACGCGCAGGGTCGGGGGCAGGGACAGGCCGCCGACAAGGCCAAAGGAAACCAGGGACGTGCCGAGCAGCCGGCGACCGCGCGCGGCGCGGACAAGGCCAGGCCGCAACCGGCGCGTAACGACGCCCAGGACAACCGCGACGCCAACCGCGGACGTAGCGCAAGCGCGCCGAATCCGAGCGCGAGAGCGATCGAGCGCGCCAGCAGCAATGCGCGCTTCCACAGAACATGGACCACCAGCGACATCCGGCCCGATCTCCGTCGCCGCATAGCGAGCGACCGCTGGGCGGAGAGAGTCGCGGCCGGCGCGCTGGCGCACGCGTTCGCGCGCAACGTCGGCGAGAACGCGTTGGTCATCGCGTCTTCGGGCCGAACCATGCTCGTGCGCAACCGGAACGGCGATGTCCTCGTCGCGCTGGACGACGATCGCGCGCGCAACCTTGGCGGATGGAAAGTGAAACCGATCGACGACCGTATCGGCGAAGGCTCGCCGAGCTTCTGCCGGTCGGGCGCTGGTCACCCGAACTGGGGCCGCCAGTGGTGCATCGACAAGGGCTTCGGCCTCGGCGTGGACAACAGCATCAACAACGTCCGCTGGGGACGGAACCTCGACGTGAACGACGTGGTGTTCGTGCGTGAGCCCACGTCGGCGACGCTGACGCGCGCGGCGCTGGAGGCAGTGCTCGGCCAGCGCACGGTGGACAGGCTCGCCCTGCACGCCATCACGCTGGGCCTCGTGGACCCGCTGGTTGGAACCTGGCGCACCGACCCGGCCGGGCCGCGGGTGCTGCTGGTCAACTCAGGGGAATATCCGGTAGCGGAGATCGTGGACGTCGATCGCGACCTGCGTAGTGATCGAATGGTGGTCGCGCTCAGGCCCTGGGACATCTAGGGCAGCTCGGCTGTGACCCGGAAGGGGTTGCAGTCGGGGAGTAGATGGCTCGTCGTTGCCTTCCTGTTCGCTGCTTGCAGCGGGCGGGAAGGCGACACGGGTGCAGAGGAGCGCGCCGCGACGGTCGCGCGGCGCTATTGAGGATGTCAGATTCAGAGCGTGAAGATCCTCGCGGGCACGAGCGGCTACGCGTTTAAGGAGTGGAAGGGGACGTTCTATCCCGCCGACATCAAGCCGGACGGGATGCTCGGCTTCTACGCGACCAGGTTTCCGACGGTCGAGATCAACAACACCTTCTACCGCCTGCCGCGCGAGAACGTGCTGCTCGAGTGGGCGGCGCAGGTCCCGGACGGATTCACCCTCGCGATCAAGGCCAGCCAGCGGATCACGCACCACGCGCGGCTCAAGACCGAATTCTCCGCAGACCTGCTCGGCTTCCTCTTGAAGAATACGGCGCTGCTGGAGGACCATCTCGGCCCGATACTCTTTCAGCTGCCGCCGAACATGAAGCAGGACCTCGATCGGCTGCGGGGATTCCTCGAGCTGCTGCCCGCGGATCGGAAGTTCGTGATCGAGTTTCGGCACGACAGCTGGTTCGAGGACGAGGTGTATGACGCGCTGCGCGCGCGCGACGTCGCCATGTGCGTGGCCGAGCAGGAGGAGTTCAAGTGTCCGATCGTTCCCACGGCTTCCTGGGGGTATCTGCGGCTGCACCGATTCGACTATGGTGAGGCGGCCCTGGCGGAGTGGGCGAAATGCGTTGCCGGCCAGCCGTGGACCGAGGCGTACGTGTACTTCAAGCACGACGAGGGAGTAGGCTCAGGACCGCCGGCGGTGGACGCTTTCGTCGCGGCGGTAAGGGCGCAGGCGTGAACATGCGCCGTCATGCAGTGTAACGAATCGAGGATCAATGACTGAGAATCACCGAATTTTTCGCACAATGCGCGCCGTCGCGCCCGCGCTGCTCGTGCTGGCGACGGCCTGCCAGGCAACGACGCAGGCCGACGTGGCGCAGTCTCCCGCGGCCGTTACGGCGGCCCCCGAGCAGCAGCACGCGCCGGGGATGGTGATGGACACCGCGCGGCGGGACACTGCCATGATGCACCAGATGGACCCGGACACGCGCTTCATGCACCACATGACCATGCACCACGCGCAGGCGCTGGTGATGACGGGCATGGTGCCGACCCGGAACCCCAGCCGTGGGCTCGGCCTGCTCGCCGAGCGGATCGAGGTATCGCAGACGGCGGAGATCGCACGGATGCGGCAGTGGCTGGAAGCGAGAGGGAAGCCCCTCCCGCCGGAAGGCGAGCACGCCATGCAGATGATGATGCCGGGGATGCTCACCGAGGCCGAGCTGGCCCGCCTCGCCGCAGCGACCGGTAGCGAGTTCGAGCGCCTGTTTCTAGAGTTGATGACCAAGCACCACCAGGGGGCGCTGGTCATGGTGGCCGAGCTGCTCGGGAGCCAGGGGGCGGCGCAGGATTCCGAGCTGTTTGCTCTGATCTCGGACATCGACGCCGACCAGCGCGCCGAGATCGACCGGATGCGCTCGATGCTGAACGCGATGGGGTCGCGGCCGCCAGGCTAGCAGCCGGCGGTGCCGTAGAACAGCTTTCAGGACCATTTTCAACCACTCCAAAAACGAGAACCGACATGAGTTCCACGATGTCCCCGACATTCGCGCGATCCATTTCTCTCGCACTGCGGGTGCTCCTGCTCGCGGCAGCGCTTTTCGCCCTTCCGGGCGACGCGGCCGGGCAGGCAGCCGACCCGCGCGTCGGCCTCGCCGGCGGCCACTGGGTCCCCGCGGACGAGGCGATTCGCAACCTCGAGCGTGTCTCCTTCACGAGCCGCCCGGCGCGCTTCTTCAACCCGTCGAACCCGATCGACTTCGGGTTTGCCAACACCGATCTGGCCTTCGACGGCAATCGCGTGTTCCTGGGGAACTACAGCGGCATTCAGATCTGGGACATCTCGAATCCGGCCACGCCAACGCTGGCTGCCGGCATCGTCTGCCCGGGCGGCCAGGCCGACGTCTCCGTGTACAACAACCTGATGTTCGTGTCGGTGGAAGAGACGCGCGGCCGGCTTGACTGCGGCACGCAGGGCGTCCGTGACACCGTGAGCAACGAGCGGTTCCGCGGGGTCCGCATCTTCGACATCAGCAACCTGGCCGAGCCGAAGCAGGTGGCGACGGTGCAGACGTGCCGCGGCTCGCACACGCACACGCTCGTGCCGGATCCGAAAGACGCTGGCGTCGTCTACGTGTACGTGCAGGGCACCAGCTCGGTGCGTCCGGCGTCGGAGCTGGCCGGCTGCGTCCGCTCCCCGGACGACACGGCCACCGCGCTCTTCCGGATCGAGATCATCCGGGTTCCACTGAACGCGCCGCAGGAGGCGCGGATCGTGAGCATGCCGCGCATCTTCGCGGACCCGGCGACCGGTCGGATCGCGGGTCTCTGGCCCGGCGGCCAGCACGGCGAGGGCACGCAGCGCACGTCGCAGACGAACCAGTGCCACGACATCACGGTGTATCCGGCGATCGGTCTCGCCGCCGGCGCATGCTCCGGTAACGGCATCATTCTCGACATCCGCGATCCCGCGAATCCCAAGCGCACGCACGAAGTGGTCGATCCGAACTTTGCCTACTGGCACTCGGCCACGTTCAGCAACGACGGGCGGAAGGTGATCTTCACCGACGAGTGGGGCGGTGGTGGAGCGCCGCGCTGCCAGGCGTCGGACCGGAAGGAGTGGGGCGCGAACGCACTGTTCAACCTGATCGGCGGCAGGCTCAATCTCGCCGGCTACTACAAGCTGCCCGCGCCGCAGACCGCGCAGGAGAACTGCGTCGCGCACAACGGCTCGCTGATTCCGGTGCCCGGCCGCGACATCATGGTGCAGGCATGGTACCAGGGCGGCCTCTCGGTGTTCGACTTCACCGATCCCGCGCGCCCGTTCGAGATCGCGTTCTTCGACCGCGGGCCAATCGATCGCGAGACGCTGGCCTTGGCCGGCTTCTGGTCGGCGTACTGGTACAACGGGATGATCGTGGGCTCGGAGATCGGCCGCGGGCTGGACATCTTCGCGCTCAAGCCGAGCGAGTTCCTGTCGCAGAACGAGATCGACGCGGCGAAGTCGGTGCGGGTGAACCGGTTCAATCCGCAGCTCCAGGAGAAGATCGAGTGGCCGGCGAGCTTCGCAGTGGTGCGGTCGTACCTCGATCAGCTCGGCCGGAACAACGGGCTGGCGAGCGCGCGGTCCGCGGCGGTTGCTGCGGACCTGAGCAGGGCGGAGGGGATGAGCGGCTCGGCGCGGCGGAGCGCGCTGAACCGGATCGCTTCTGGGCTCGACCGTGATGCGCGCGGCTCGAGTGACGCGGCGCGAGTGCGGGCGATGGCGGCGGAGGTCAGGCGGCTCGCGAGAAGCTGATAGGTTTCCGAGCAAACAGCAGGGATGGGTGAACGGTTGTAGGTGATGGTCGTGGTTAACTGATTGGTTTCTGGTAAACGGTCTGGCG
>JANLGX010000445.1 GCA_024654005.1 Gemmatimonadaceae bacterium
AGCTGGGGGAAGTCGTGGAAAGCGGATGCGGTGAGCCCGCCGCCGCACGGCTTCTCCCATGGCGCCCTCGGGTCGAGGAGCAGTACATCGGCGCCCTCGCGCGCGAGCAACTCCGCGGCGCGTGCACCTGCAGGCCCGGCTCCCACCACAGCGATCTCCGCGTCGTACCTCAGTCGCTCCTCCCGTTCACTCTGCCACACCGGCGTGAATGACCGACCGCGCCGGACTTTGTGTCCGGAACGCGGGCTGGGTTGTTCAGCGATTGCTCCGCGGACGCATGCCCCCTGACTGCATCCCGCGGCCTTGCTGCATCATCATGCCACCCGATCCTCCGCCCATCATGCGGCGCATCATTGTCATGGTGTGCGTGAGCGTGGCGCGCTGATCCGTTGTCAGAACCGCGCGCGCTTCAACGCCGGCCCGGGCTGCCGCTACGTGCATGACGACCATGTGGTTCGCGGCCTCCCTCACTGCCGACTCGTATGCGCTCAGATCGGGCGAATCGCCCTGGAGCGCTTGCAGTGCCCTCTGGTGTGCGGTCATTGCCTGCTGCATGTGCGGCTGGATTGCTTCGGTGGACTGCGTCCGCATTGCTTCGAGGCGTGTAATCTGCTCGGCCGTGAGCGCCAGCTCATCAGAGGCGCGCAGGATCATCGCAGGCGAGGGCGCTCCGCTCATCATGGTCATGCCCATCTCCATGTCGCCACCCCCCGCCATCCCCATGCACATCATGCCGTGACCCATCATGCGGGTCGAGTCCTGCGCCTGCTGATCGTGCTGGTGGCCCGCCTGTGCCTCGACAGCCTGCGCGGATACCAGAAGCGCAAGTCCCAGCGTCGTCATCGCTCTGCTGATCATCGTATCCCTCCTATTGTCGTGAACCATCTCTTCGCCGTCCCTTTCAAGAAGCGTACGACTGCTTCATTCCTCTCAGCTGACAGTGCATCGCCCCTTGAGCGGGCACACGTCGACTCGTCAGTGTGGGCTGGTACGCACAGCATACCGTGCCCAGCTGAGGACTACGTGAGGGCGACGTGAGGCCAAGAGGCTGCTTTCCCTCCGTGGTCCGGCAACTCGCCGGCAGAGGAGCGTAACGTCGTCAGGCCGCTCCAAAGTCCGGATTCCGTTGAACCACTTCGAGAGTCACCTCTCTGATTCCGCAACCCCGGGCGCCGCTGTTTCGACGTGTGCGTCTTCCGCGAGCACACGCAGTCTGGCAGCGTATTCTTCCTCGCTGATTTCACCGTTCGCAAATCGGTGGCGCAGGACCTCTTCGGCGGACAGTCGGCGCACAGCGTCACGGTGCGCTTCAACACGGTCGGAACGCATGCGCCAGATCGCCCAGAGCAGTACCACAGCTGTTCCGATCCAAATGCCCCACCACACCCAGTGCATTCCGAAAAACATCCCCTGACGATGCCAGGAACCCTGTGTCGAGGCAGCCTGCTGAAGCGTGATCATCATCGTGCCCTCCTGATCTTTATCTGCCCCCTACCCTATAGTAGTGCTAAGAGGTCTTCTTCCCCCGTGCGGATCTTCACGACGCGCTCGACGTCGGAGACGATGATAACGCCATCACCGCGCTGCCCGGTACTGGCCTTCTCACGGACGGCTGCGATTTGCCCGGCTACATCCTCCGATCGGCAGACCACCTCGATTTTGGCCTTCTTGGTGTATGGGCCACCATCAGCTAACCGATAGTGCTCGGGATCGACGCCACTGCCGATCGAGTGCACATGGGTTACAAAGAGGCGGGGCGCACCTGACGCACGTAACGCGGTCACGACCGCATCGACGCGTTCCTCGCGACAAATGATTCTGAGCAGCTTCATTGAGCCCTCCTTTCTTTGCCTGCGAGCCTGATCAGCTCGTGAAAACCCGCGACGCGATAGAACAAGCCTTCGACAACGGCCGCAGGCGCTCGATGATCAGCGCCGGCACCGACACAGCGGAGTCTCCAGGCTGCCAGTGTCTTCGGTGCATGGCTGTCTCTGTCGTCGCGAAATAGCCGCACATGCCGGTTAGCAAATAATACGGGGCCCGAGTGAAGTGAACCTGAATGTCACGTGAGGGCTCCTTCATGCAACGCACGTCGCGCGTAAGCTTCGCAACCGCCACGGGTCAAAGGAGGCAGTGGCTTGCCGCTGCAATGTGCGGAGCAATCAGGCGACCCATGTCGTGCAGCCGTTGTTTTCGCGAGCTCTCCCGGAAGGCTACTGCAACTTGCCGCCGACCCGGGCCGATCTCTATGTGCCTGACCGCGGACGGCGACGCGCCTGCTACGAACCTCGCGGTGGCGAAGAAGCACATGGCGAGTTTTCGCCTACAGGACGCGTCCCTCCGGCGGTGCTCGGCGGAGCGTAGGCGAGAATGCATGCCTGTTCGAGCGGCTGATCTTGTCGTCTCACTGAGACAGAGGCATCGGCAGGGCCACAAGCACCGCCGTTACTGCCAGGACCAGCGTCGCGATGGCGAGCTCGGCGCCCGCGGTGCGCCGGAGCCGATGGGCTGCGGCGTGGTCGCCGAGCGTGGGCCGCACGCGCAGCCAGTTATATGCACCGGTCAAAGCGGTGAGCGAGAGCAGGCCGACCTTGAGCAACAGGACGTTGCCGTAGTCCGTGTCGATGAGCGCCGCGATCGATCCCACGTGCGTCCACGCCATGAAGATGCCGGTCGCCGCGGCCAGTCCCCCGAAGGCGAGCGCGGCGGGTGAGAACGCATGGACGACGTCCCGCACCACCGTCCAGCGGTCGGCGCGATCGAGTCGCCACGCGAGCGGCAGTCCCACGGCGAAAACAAGCAGCAGGTTTCCGAGCCAGCCCGCCGCCGCGACGGTGTGCACCACGTTGGCGACAACGGACAGGCCCGACAGGCGCGGCACTACCGCGGCATGACTCGCCAGCGCCAGGCCGATCGCGACCGCGGCGCACCCCGTGGCCGCAATCGGCCACGCCGAGCTCCGCCCTCTCCGCGCGAGGAGAAATCCCGCGAGCGCGACGAGCGTGCCCGCGAGCTGGGTGATCCACCCCAGTCCCCAGTTCGTCTCCGTCACCATCGCCGACAACATCGTGGGGCGGAACATCTCCTCGCTGCCGTGGATGGCGAGGGACTGCAGCAGCAACCGCGCGACGCCCACAGCGAGGAGGAGGGTCGCCGCGACCGCACCAACCGATGCCGCCCGGCGCGCGGCATCCGGTAGATACCCAGTCCTGATCTCGGTGTCGACTTCGAGTGACACGCGCGCGAGCACCGTGTAGCGAAACGCAATCGTCCCGATGGCCGCGATCGCTCCGACCAGAGTCAGCCAGCGGAGCACGGCGGCGAGGCTCGCGAACGGGTCGACCTCGGGAGTCTTACCCATCTCGGGCATATGGGCGGCTGGGGAAGGCACATGCGCCACCGACTCGGCGGTTGCGGCGGAGGGCGATGGCGCGACCGTGAAGGTAAAGCTGCCCGTCACCGGGTGACCGTCGTCTCCCGCGGTCTGCCATTCGACGCGGTACTCGCCCGGCTCCAGCCGGGCGGAGATGCGCGCCACAGCGACGTTCCCCGGAAGTATCTCGACCGGCCGGGTGAAGACGTGCCCGTTCAGTCCCATGAGCCGCACCCGGGTGAACGTGCGCTCCGGAGCCTCCGTGAAGGTCAGGCGGATCTCCGTCGGCGGCGCGGCAAGCACCGTGTCGGCCGCCGGCGACGAGCTGCGCAGCAGACCGTGCGCGCCCGCCACCGACGGAGCCGCGACGATCAGCGCGATCGCCGCGGTGGAGCGGAGGATCCGGAGCGGATTCATGTCACGGCGCAGTTTACCTCGTTGTCATCGGCATGGAATGCCCGCCGGCCGCGCCGCGCGGCGGGAGCGACGGCCGCAGTCGGAGAAACACGGCGAACCCGGCCGGTGTGGGCGAGCCGTACGCGGCTTCCAGATCATCGGGAACGAATCCGACGTTGCCGCGCACGCCGAAGCCGAGCGACGTCGAGCGGGCGCGGACGATCTCGCGGATGTAGCCGAAGCTCAGCGCGCTCACGTTGAAGACGTCGTCCTCCGTGAAGCCGGCCAGCTGCAGATCATGCCCGTTGTTCTCGACGCGCTCGACACGCCCGAAGAAGGTGTTGCGCGGGTCGATGATCAACTCCGATTCGGCGAGGAGCGCCGTGCTCCAGCCGTGATCGCCGCGGTTCGCTCCGAGCACGAACGACGTCGCCCATTGGCCTTCGCTGCGGAATTGCGTGCCGTGCAGCGCGGAGCCGACGAACCGGCGCAGCGACTCATCCGGATGCAGGATCTCCGGGCTCTTCAGGAACCCGTACCCCGCCGTGAAGCTCCAGTTGCTGTTTGGATTCAGCGTGATCCTGCCGGAGTACGAGTCGAGCTTGATCCTGTCGAAATTCCACCGGCTCTCGTCGGGCTCCCGTCCGTTGAACCAGGACCCCTCGACGCGAAGCTTGCGGGTGAAGATTCCCGCGGTGAGCACCCCGAAGCTGATGTGAGTGGCGTCGTTCCAGTGGTGCCCGAGAGGCGCCATCAGATCGTCCATCGCCGAGGGGCGGTGCATGAACGCGACCGAGCCGAGCGCGGGCTCTCCCGCGGGTGCCGCGTACAGGAGCAGCGCCGTGTTGTTCGACAGCTCGCGCTCGTATTGCGCCCCGAGCTCCATCCAGAAGTCGTGCGGATGTTGCCGGTCGACGAGCGGCAGTCCGTGGCACGTCTCGCCCGTCTGCAGCAGCAGCGGATAGCCGCATCTCCCGACCGTGGCCGGGTCGAGGCTCGGCATGAAGCGGAGCGTGAGCTTTCCGCCCGCGAGATCGTGGCTGGCCATCAGCATCGCCCAGTTGATGCTGCCGAACTGATCGTCGCCGCGCGACCCTCCCTGATCTATGTACTGCAGAAAAAGGAAGCCGTGCAGCATCAGGTCCCATCCGCCGGCCATGAAGTGGCGCGACGGCAGGGGAGCGGCATCCGGGATCCAGGTGGTACCTGATCCGAGCCGATCCATCGAGATGCCGAGTGGGCCGGGCGCCATCGCGTGCTGCATCGAAGAGTGAGCCGAATCGGGCATCGCCTTGCGCGTGGTATCGCGCGGCGCGGGATGATCCGTATGCTGCGCCAGAGCCCGCGGCGCAAAACCGAATGTCAATAGAGCGAGCGAGAGCCCGACGGCACTCGTGATATGGCGGTGCGGCATTTCTCACCTGCATGGACGCAGCACCGCCGCTGAGTGGCGGTGCCTGATAATTGGATTGGATCTCCGCGACGAACGGCGCGGAGACGTGACGGAAATGAAGCGGCGCTGCTCAGCGCCGCGGCGGGGGCGTAGCTACTTCGAGCGGGGCGTCTTCGTGGTGCGACGACGAGCCGGCGTGGTCCGCGCTCGCAGCCGAGTCTGAACCTTGAGAGCCGAAGCATTCAGGGCATGAAGCTAACGCGGGTGAGTCTCAGTGGCCGAGCGCCTCGAGACAGATTTCCTCGCAGTCCTTGCAGGCGACGATGCAGGCTTCCATTGAGGTATCTTTCATCGCATGAGGCGTTGCTACTCTCCGCGTCGTGATTCGAGGGTGATGGTGAACGGGGGATCGAGGGTGCACACCGCGTGCCTCCTCGCCGCGATCGGTCTGGTTGCTCTCGCCGGTTGCGAGCGCGGCGGCGCGGCGGCGCCTCCGGCGCTCACGCAGATCACGAGCCCCGCCGGCCCGGGATCCGGCGAGCCGTTCCTCGCGCAGGGCTCCGACGGAGTCATGTACCTCAGCTGGCTCGAGCCAATCGATTCGGCGCATGCGCTCAGGTTCGCCGCGTACGACGGCGCCACGTGGTCCGCGCCGCGCACGATTCGCGAGGGGCGGGATTTCTTCGTGAACTGGGCCGACTTCCCGTCCATCAAGGTTTTGGACGATGGGCGCCTCGCCGCTCACTGGCTCCAGAGGACCGGTCCGGGAACCTACGCGTACGGCGTCCGCGTCTCGCAGTCGGCGGACGGAGGCTCGACCTGGAGCGAGCCGCTGATCCCGCACCGCGATTCTTCCGACACGGAGCACGGTTTCGTCACGCTCTGGCGCGAGGGCGCCGGCATGAGCGCCGTCTGGCTCGACGGACGAAAATACGACACCGAAGGCCATTCCCCCGCGAACGAGATGATGGTCATGACGACCACCGTTTCCGCCGACGGACGGCTCGGCGCGGAGACTCCGCTCGACGAGCGCGCGTGCGATTGCTGCCAGACGGCTGTCGCGATCACCTCGAGCGGGCCGGTCGTGGCCTATCGCGACCGCTCGGCCGACGAGATCCGCGACATCTACGTCGTTCGGCGCGTGAGCAACCGGTGGACGACGCCCGTCCCGGTTCACGCGGACGGGTGGAAGATCGCAGCGTGTCCGGTCAACGGTCCGGCGCTGGCGGCGAAGGACGAGCGCGTGGCGCTCGCGTGGTTCACTTCGGCGAACGACAGCGCCAAGGTGAAAGTCGCTTTCTCGTCCGATGCGGGGGCGTCTTTCGGGGCGCCGGTGCGCATCGATGAAGGACAGCCCGCGGGGCGCGTGGACGTCGCGCTGCTGCGTGACGGCGGCGCGCTGGTGATCTGGATCGAGCGCACCGGCGGGGATACCGCCGCGGTGCGGGTGCGGCGCGTGACGGCCGACGGCAAGCCCGCTCCCGCGATCACGATCGCGGCGTCGTCCGCCGCGCGCGCCAGCGGAGTCCCCCGAATGGTCATGCGCGGCGACGACGCGATCTTCGCCTGGACCGTGCCGGGCAAACCGTCCGTGATCCGCCTGGCGAAGCTGACGAATCCCGGAGGATGAGCATCGCTCGAGCGAGGTACGCTTCCCGCGTGATCATCTGCTCGCTCGTGGCGGCTTGCTCCGGGGATACGGGTGGCGCGGCGCGCGTCGACATCGGCGCGCCGGTGCCCGAATACGCCGCGACGTCGCTCGCCGGCGACAGCGTGTCGCTCGCGGCGCTGCACGGAAAAGTCGTTCTCTTGAACGTGTGGGCCACGTGGTGCCATCCGTGCCGGGACGAGATCCCCGAGCTGCAGGCGATTCACGAGCGGTACGCGGCCCGCGGGCTCGAGTTGGTCGGCATCAGTGTAGATACCGAGAGCGCGGACGACGCGATTCACGCCTTCATGCGCGACTTCCGCATGACCTATCCCGTGTGGCGCGATCCCGCCGAGCGCGTGTCCGCCCAGTTTCACATCGTGGGCGTGCCCGCGACGTTTCTGATAGACAGGGACGGCGTGCTCCGGTGGCGCAAGACCGGCCCCATTCAACCCGGAGACGCGACACTTGCCAGAGCGCTCGAAGAGGCGCTCGGGAGCTGATGCAGGGATCTGATTCCGTCGGGCTCGCGATCAGCTTCACCGCGGGCGTGCTGAGCTTTCTCTCGCCCTGCGTCCTCCCGCTGATCCCCAGCTACGTGACCTTCATCACCGGACTCGGACTCGACGACGTGCAGCGATCGCGCCGGATCGCCCTGGTGCACTCGCTGCTGTTCGTCAGCGGGTTCACGCTCGTCTTCCTCGCGCTGGGAGCGACGGCTACCGCGTTCGGCCGGATGCTCGGCTATCACCGCGTATGGGTGGGACGGATCGGGGGCGTGCTGGTCGTACTGCTCGGGCTGTACCTGATCGGCGCGTTCAACTTCGGACCGTTCGCGCGCGAGCGGCGGGTGCATCTCGCGACCAAGCCGCTCGGTTACCTCGGAACGCTCGTTGTCGGAATGGCGTTCGCCGCGGGGTGGACGCCGTGCATCGGCCCGATTCTCGGAGCCGTGCTCACGTACACGGCGAGCTCGGCCGACCTCAACCGCGGGCTCGTGCTGCTGCTGGCCTACTCGATCGGCCTGGCCGTTCCGTTCGTGGCGGCGGCGCTGATGGTGGACAGGTTCGTGGCCCTGTTCGAGCGTTACCGCGGGGGACTCGTCTGGATGTCGCGGATCGCGGGCGCGCTGCTCATCGCGGTCGGGCTGCTGATGCTCACGGACACCATGACCCTGCTGTCGCAGTGGCTGCAGCCCATGACGCCGGAGTTCCTCCGCAGCCGTTTGTAGCCGCCGAGCGGGCTGAAACCATTTTTGGGAAGCTCGCGTCTAATGGCCTGGGTATCAGCATCCCTTCCGGGCCGAGCCGTGAACATACCATCTGTCGTGTGTCGCCTGCTGGCGTCGTGTGCTGCCCTGGCTGTGGTCATGCCCGCGGCCGCGCAATCGCGCAACGTTCATCCCACGCCGCCCCCCGTGGTTCGCGTCGTGGCGCGGAGCGGAGACGTCGCAATAGACGGGAAGCTCGATGAGGCGGCGTGGAGCGCCGCCACGCCCGCGACGGAGTTCCGCCAGTCGCAGCCCACCGAGGGCGCGGCTGCCACGCAGCGCATGGAGATCCGGTTCCTGTTCGACGACGACGCGCTGTACGTGGGCGCGAGGATGTACGACTCGCTGGGGGCGCGTGGAGTCCGTGGAGCGCTGGTGCGCCGCGACCAGCTGGACGAGAGCCTCAGCGACTACATCCAGCTGAGCTTCGACACGTATCACGACCATGTCAGCACCGTGTATTTCTGGATCAATCCGTCGGGGTCGATTCGCGACGGGACGGGCGATCCGACATGGGACCCGGTCTGGCAGTCGGGGGCGGCGGTGGATTCGCTGGGCTGGACGGCGGAGCTGCGCATTCCATTCAGCCAGCTCAACTTCTCCCGCGACATCGACCAGACGTGGGGGCTGCAGGTGATTCGCTGGGCGCACGCGCGCAACGAGAGAACCCATCTTGCCTGGTGGCCGAACAACGAGAACGGAGGCCCGCCGCGGTACGCGCACCTCGAGGGCATGCGGGTCACGTCGCGCCCGCGGGGGATGGAGCTGGTCCCGTACGTCGTGACGCAAGCGAACTACGTGCGGCCGGCCAGCGCGGCCAACCCGTTCACCGACGACACGGAGTACAAGTACAGGATCGGCGGAGACGTGAAGTACAGGTTGACCTCGAACCTCACGCTCAACGCCACGATCAACCCCGATTTCGGCCAGGTTGAAGTCGATCCGGCGGTCGTCAACCTGTCCACGTTCGAGACGTTCTTCCAGGAGCGGCGCCCGTTCTTCATCGAGGGCGCGAGCGCGTTCGGCTTTGGGAGCTTCAGCTGCTTCTTCTGCAGCAACGTACAGAACCTCGGCATGTTCTACACGCGGCGGATCGGCAGGCGTCCGCAACTGACGCCCGCCGGGACGTTCGTGGACGTCCCCGACAACACGACGATTCTCGCGGCGGCGAAGATCACCGGCAGACTGAAGAACCGGATGACCGTCGGATTCCTCGACGCCGTCACGCGCAGGGAGGACGCGGACGTCATGGTGGAGGATGCGTCGGGGCGGCGCTTCTTCTCGCCGGAGGCGGAGCCATTCAGCAACTACCTGGTCGGGCGGACGCGCCGCGACTACAAGGACGGGAACTACCGGTTCGGCGTAATTCTCACGTCGGTGGACCGGTTTACCGACGATTCGCTCGCGCTCACCCGCCTGCCCGGTCATGCGCGCGGCCTGGGCTTTGACTGGGACATGAACTGGAAAAACCGGACGTACAATTTCGTCGGGCAGTACGCGCTGTCGGACGTGCGCGGCTCCGCGCCGTCGATCCTCAGACTACAACGCTCGAGCGCGCGGTACTTCCAGAAGCCCGATCGCGAGCACGGTGGCAACGGAATATTCTCCGACGCCTTCGATGTCGCGGCGGACAGGCTCAGCGGCTATGGCGGGTACGGGCGGGTAGCCAAGGACGCCGGCACCTGGCTCTGGGAGTCCTCGGTGAACTACCGGAGCCCCGGCTTCGAGGTGAACGACATCGCCTTCCTCACGAGAGCCGACTACTTCTGGCAGAACTTCAATTTCGCGCGCTCCGTCTCCAAGCCGTCGAAGCTGTTCCGCTACTACTTCACCGTGGTCGGCACGCAGCAGCAGTTCAACTACGACGGTGATCTGATAGACCGCCAGTTTCACTCGGGCATCTTTGGGCAGTTCGCGAACTACTGGCCCGTGAACTTCTTCGTGATCCGCCGGCCGGAGTCCTACGAGGACAGGCTGACCCGGGGCGGTCCGACCGTCAGGCGTCGCGGGAGCACGACCTGGTTCGGCTTCCTCGGCACCGACGCGCGCAAGCCGATCTCGTTCACCACGAGTCCGAACTACGGCTACAGCGAAGCAGGAACGGTCGGATACAGCTTCGACCTGAGCATCACCTACAAGCCGGCGAACAACATCCAGCTCTCGCTGGGTCCCGCGTACAACGTCAGCGCCAGCCCGTACCAGTTCGTCACCGCCGGGGCTGACAGCACGGCGACGGCGTTCTTCGGAACCCGGTACGTTTTCGCGGAGCTGCGGCAGACGCTGCTCTCGATGAACACGCGGGTGAACGTCACGTTCTCACCGCGGCTGACGTTGGAGGCATTCATGCAGCCGCTCATCGCGAGCGGTGACTTCTTCGAGTACCGCGAGTTCCTGGCGCCGCGGCAGTCTGCGATGCGGAACTACATTCCCGGAACGGAGCTGATCACCTTCACGTCGAGCTCGGGGGGCACGGTATACACCGTGGATGCGGATGGAGCGGGTACGGCCGCGCAGACGGTGTCGTTCGGCGAGCCCGACTTTAACTTCCGGTCGCTGCGCGGCAACGCCGTGCTGCGCTGGGAGTACAGGCCCGGCTCGACGCTGTACCTCGTGTGGCAGCAGAGCAGAAGCTCCAGCGCGCCGGTAGGGGATTTCGATTTCGCCCGGGACCGCAGCGCGCTGTTCGGAGCGCATCCCGACAATATCTTCCTGGTGAAGGCGAGCTACTGGTTCGGGTTCTAGCGGCTCCGGGGATTCCCTCGCAGAATTCCAGTAGCCCGCCCCCTTGGCTAGCA
>JANLGX010000446.1 GCA_024654005.1 Gemmatimonadaceae bacterium
AGCTGGGCGGCGCGCCGGGCGTAGCGCTCGCCGGCCCGGAAGAGCTGCGTTCTGCGATCGGACGACGGCAGGGGACCGCCGGCCAGGTCGAGCGCGCTCCGCGACGCCTTCCACAGCGCCTCGAAGTTGTCGGGCTCGGCCGCGAGCGCCCGCTCGTAGTGCGCGAGCGCGGCTTCGGCTCGCATGGCCCGGTACTCGCGATCTCCCGCGGCGACGTCTTCGCTCGCCGATTGGCCAATGGCGCTGGAGGCAACGGCCGCGAGCAGCGTGATGGTCGTGATCGTGTTTCGCATGTCGCGTTTCGTCTCGAATGTCAACCGCGTCCGGGACCTAGCCCGCGCCCCCGCCGCCGGTAGCTTTTCACTCCCGTAATACCCCACCAGCCACGAAATGATCGTCACCAGAGTCATAGAGCGCAAACGCGACGGCGGACGCGTCACCCCGGAAGAGTGGCGCGCGCTGACGCGAGGCTATGCCGGCGGGACGATCCCCGATTACCAGATGGCGTCGCTGCTCATGGCGATCTTCCTGCGCGGCATGGACAAGGGCGAGACGGCCGCGCTGACCGACGCCATGATCGAGAGCGGCGCGCGGCTGGACCTGTCGCACGTCCCGTTGCCGCGGATCGACAAGCACTCCACGGGCGGAGTCGGTGACAAGGTCTCACTGTTGCTCGCGCCGCTGATCTCGTCGCTGGGCGTGGCCGTGCCGATGATGTCGGGCCGGGGGCTCGGGCACACCGGCGGGACGCTCGACAAGCTCGAGTCCATACCCGGCTTCCGGACGAAGCTCACGCTCGACGAGGTGCGCGCGCAGATCGAGAAGCTGGGGTGCGCGCTGTTCGGGCAGTCGGAGGAGATCGCGCCGGCGGACCGGAAGATGTACGCGCTGCGGAGCGCGACGTCGACCGTGGAAGCGATCCCGCTGATCGCGTCGAGCATCATGAGCAAGAAGCTGGCGGAGAGCCTCACCGGGCTCGTGCTCGACGTGAAGCGCGGCTCCGGCGCGTTCATCCAGACGATGGACATGGAGCTGGCGAAGGCGATGATCGAGCTGGGCCACGAGCACGGCTGTCCAGTGGTAGCGCTCGCGACGGCGATGGACCGCCCGCTCGGCCGCGCGTGCGGCAACGCGCTGGAAGTGGAGGAGGCCATCGCGGGCCTGTGCGACGAGGGGCCCGAGGATCTGATGGAGGTCACTTACGCGCTCGGCGCGGAGATGCTGGTGCTGGCGGGAGTCGCCGAGACGCATCTCGACGCGCGCGACATGATGCGGCAGGCCATCGAGTCGGGGCGCGCGGCGGAGAAGTTCCAGCGGATCATCGAGGCGCAGGGCGGCGACCCGCGCATAGTGGACGATCCGGCGTTACTGCCGCAGGCGAGCGCGGTCGAGATATTCTCGGCGGTGCACGACGGGACGGTGCACAAGGTGGAGCCGCGCACCATCGGTTACGGGTTGGTTGGGTTGGGTGCCGGCCGCGTGCGCGTGGACGATGCCATCGATCCCAGCGTCGGCTTCGTGATCACGGCCAAGCCGGGGGATCAGGTGAAGAAGGGCGAGCCGCTCGCGACCGTGTTCGCGGGCGACGACGAAGGATTGCGAAAGGGGCTGGACGTGTTGGCGCGGGCGATCATCATCGGGCAGGGGCCGGCGGCGGCGCTGCCGCTCATCTCGCACCGCGTGACCAGCAGCGGCGTCGAGGAGTACCTGAGCTAGGCCGCGATCCTCAAAATAGTTCGCGCCGCACGGCCAGGTACTCCCGTATCGCCTCGCGAATATTGGCAAGGGCTTCGGTCTCCGTTGCGCCCTGGGACCAGCAGCCCGGCAGCCCTGGCACAGAGACACTGTAGCCTTCGTCGGTTCGAGTGCGCGCGGTCTTGTATTTCATTGGCCAGTCCTCCCACTGAACGATAATCTGCGGCGGACGCTCACGCTAACGCCGAGTTCCAGCGGTGATGAAATCCAAGTCGTGTTCGGTGCCTTGGGCGGGAACCCGCAGTGAAAGCATGGCAAGGAACTCTGGCGTCTCCCAAAGTTCTAGTTGACAACCCGCGCGAGCCGACGCATTATCAACTAGAACTCTAGGAGATCATGATGCGCATCGCTTTCACCGAACGCGAGCTCGACGTAATGGCGGTACTCTGGGAGCACGGACCGTCGACGGCCGGCGAAGTCCGGGAACAGCTCACGGACGACCTGGCGTACAACACCGTCCTGTCGATGCTGCGGATTCTCGAGGAGAAAGGCTACGTGAGCCACACGGAGGAGGGCCGCGCGCATCGGTACTTCCCGTTGGTCGAGCGGGGAGAGGCAGGCTCGAGCGCGATCGATCGACTGGTGGAGAAGGTGTT
>JANLGX010000448.1 GCA_024654005.1 Gemmatimonadaceae bacterium
CACTGTCTGACGCAGCAGCAGCCCAAGGCGCACCACGGGCCGCAGCGAACGTAGCGTGCGCACCGCGAGACCCGCGCCCGCGTACACGGTGGTGTACGACGGCCACTGCAGGGTGTGCAACAAGCTCGTCGCGGCGCTGCGGAAATGGGACCGGCGCGAAGCGCTGGAGATCATACCGTCACAGACTCCCGGGCTCGACACCCGCTTTCCCTGGATACCGGAGCGCGCCTTCACGGATTCCATGCAGCTCGTGCGCGCGGCCGATGGCAGGACCTGGGAGGGAGCGGCCGCCGTCGAGCAGCTCCTCGACGTGCTCCCGCGTGGACGCTGGATCGCGTGGATCTTTCGCGTTCCGCTCGTCCGGGGGCTCGCGGACAGATCCTACCGCTGGTTCGCGCGGAACCGGTATCACCTGGGCTGCGGCGAGCACTGCCGGGCCCATCCGCGCCCGGGAAGCGAATAGCTTTTCCATAGAATGAGAGATTCGGGAAAAGCAGTGGTGCTTCTCAGCGGCGGGCTCGATTCCGCCACTACCGCCGCCGTCGCGATACGCGACGGGTTCGAGCTGCACGCCCTGAGCCTCGACTACGGCCAAAGACACGTGGCGGAGCTAGACGCCGCGAAGCGCGTCGCGCGCGACCTCGCCGCCGCGCAACACGTCGTGGTGCAAGTGGACCTGCGCGCGATCGGCGGGTCCGCGCTCACCGCCGACATGGTAGTGCCGAAGAACGAGGATCCCACGGCGAACCGCATCCCCGTCACGTACGTGCCCGCGCGCAACACGCTGCTGCTCTCGCTCGCCCTCGGCTGGGCCGAAGTGATCGGCGCCTTCGACATCTTTATCGGCGTGAACGCGCTCGACTACAGCGGCTATCCCGACTGCCGGCCGGAATTCATCCGCGCATTCGAGAAGCTCGCCAACGTGGCCACGAAAGCCGGAACCACCGGGGGCACGTTTACCATCCACGCGCCGCTGATCGACATGTCGAAGGCCGACATCATCCGGCTCGGTACCGAGCTGGGCGTGAATTTCGCGAGCACTCTGAGCTGCTACGATCCGGATCCCGCGGGGCGCGCGTGCGGCGAGTGCGACGCCTGTCAGCTCCGGCTGCGCGGGTTCGCGGAAGCCGGCCTCGCGGACCCTATCGCGTACGCGCGCGGCTGACCGGCGCATGTACACCGTCAAGGAGATCTTCTACACGCTGCAGGGCGAAGGCGCTCACGCCGGACGCCCCGCCGTTTTTTGCCGCTTCGCGGGGTGCAATCTCTGGAGCGGCCGCGAGGAGGACCGCGAGTCCGCCGTCTGCACCTTCTGCGATACCGATTTCGTGGGCGTCGGCCCCGATGGCGGAAAGTTCGCGACGGCCGACGAGCTGGCCGCCGCGGTCGCGGCGAAGTGGCCGGCGCCGGACGCGCGCCCGTTCGTCGTATGCACTGGCGGCGAGCCGCTGCTGCAGCTCGACGCCGCGGCAATCGACGCGTTCCAGGCCCGCGGCATCGAAGTCGCGGTGGAGAGCAACGGCACGCAGCCGGCGCCGGCGGGGATCGACTGGATCTGCGTCAGCCCCAAAGCCGAAGCCGAGCTGGTGCTCAAGTCCGGCAA
>JANLGX010000451.1 GCA_024654005.1 Gemmatimonadaceae bacterium
CGCTGGCACGGGAGCCTGAACGGGTCCCGCCGTCCCCGCCTCCCCCGAATCCTTGTTCACATCATCGTCACCCGTCGGCACAAGCATCGTCTTCCACCATGCGTAACGGTTCGCCGACGTGATCGCCTTATAGACGGACTTGTCGCCGGCGTCGTTCGCGCGGCCCTGCCCGAAGATCGTGAAAGTCTCGCCCGACTCACCATCCGCGAACACGATCCGCAACGTGATCTCGCTCATGGCGGTGGTGACGGTGTAGGCATTACCGTCGTTCCTCTGCCTCTGCGACTCAACGACGTCGGTGTGCTGCGAATCCACGCTGACGAACGCCGCGACCTTCCTGTCAGAGAGCTTCTTACGGACAGCCTCCAGAAGCTGCGACTCGCTGATGTACGTGAACGAGTACGTGCCCGTCGTGACTGTCTCGTCGGGACGCATCGCGTGGATCTCACCTTGGACCTCAGCGATCTTCGAGAACAGCGACGGCTTGAAGCCTTCGAGAGGAGGTGTGTAGCTCACGCCTTCTTCTCCGGATTGCGGGAGAAGGTGTACTGCTCAATGCGGATATCGCCCCTGCCGATCCGGGCATAAACAGACTCCGGCCCCCAGAGCCTCTTCTTCCAACAGCGTGTGCAGAAATCCCACTTCCAGCTCATAAACGGCCCTTCTCCGTACCACCGATGACCCACTACCCAGCAAATAGGTCGCATGACGACGTGATAGATCGTGGTGTTACGCGGAGTCGTCACGCCTCCTCCCTCGCCCATGCAAGCTCAAGGATCAGGAAGGCGACCCCAACAGGGAACACCACAGCCCCCGCAATAAGAAGCAGGAAAAGGATCACTTGCGCTTCTTCGTAGTCAGCGCACGCGCCGTTGAGTTGAAGGTGTCCCGCTCGACGGGATGGAGAAATCCCCACGCAGGCGGGCTGTTCTGGAGGAAAAGCCCGTCGTTCCGCTGCCAGTTAGGTTGGGCGGCCCAAGCGTCCGTCAGAGCGTCGTACAACTTGCGGCCAGTCATGCGGCCTCCCCGTCATGGTCGGTTAGCTCGTGCAGCGCACGCAGGGGCATCGAGTCGAACTTTGCGTTGCAGTACGCGCACACCATCACCGGGTTCTCCTGCCGCTCCTTCTTGATCCGGTCGGCGTACTCGAAGATGCGGTCGGTGCTGTAGTCCGGGTCGTGATGATCGAACATGCTCATGCCATTTCCTCGCCGACATGCTCGACCGTCACACGGAACGTGCCGCCGTCCTTGCAGATCGTGAACTCCGCGACCGGGCGTATCCACGACGTCAACACGGGCTCATACACCGTGTTTTTGTCAGTGCAGAACCCGGCGACGGACAGCGCGAGTTCGAGCTTCTCGGCGAACGCGAGGGTCGCCTGGGCTTCCGGGCTGACGGTGCGCGGCTGGGCGGTCACGCTGTCACGGCTTCCGTCTCGCGGTCGCCGTTGAAAGCGTCGATACGGCCCTGTGCCGCCGTTGCCTCTGCTGCGGCTGCACCGAGCACTTCCGCAACCCGCCGAGCCTCATCAGGAGTGAACGACAGATACAAGAGGTGCCCGCAGTGGAAGGACACTGAG
>JANLGX010000454.1 GCA_024654005.1 Gemmatimonadaceae bacterium
CGCCGTTCGGCCTCCGGGTGCAGGCCGCGGGCGAGCACCCCGAGGCCGCCGCCAGCGTGGGCATCAACGTGCGGTTCATCCGCTACGTCGCAGTCGCGATCTCGGGCGTGCTGGCCGGACTCGGCGGCGTGTATCTCGCGCTCGATCAGCACCAGTTCACCAACAACATGACTGCGGGCCGCGGCTTCATCGCGATCGCCGCCGTGATCTTCGGCCGCTGGGATCCGTGGCGCGCGGGCGCCGCGTGCCTGCTCTTCGCCGCAGCCGAGACGCTGCAGATCCAGCTTCAGGGGATCGGCGGGATTCCGTCACAGTTCATCGGAATGATCCCGTATCTGCTCACGATCGTCGCGCTCGCCGGCCTGGTGGGCCGCGCCGTCGCCCCCGCCGCGCTCGGCCGCGCGGAAGACTGAGAAAGCATGATCCTATTTTTCCCGCCGCAGTTCCCCGGCGCGCGCCCCGTACCGGGAAAGAACAGCGCGTGCACGCCGGCCAAATCAGAGCGAGGCGTGAATGAACCAGACAGTCCGCGGTCGCTTTTCCTCCGCTACCCGCGGAAAACTGTTCATACTGATCGTCACAAACTTCGTGGACATGGTGGGATTGCTGATGATCCTGCCATTGCTCCCGTATTACGCCAACGAGCTCGGCGGCGGCGGGATGGAAGTCGCGCTGCTCGTGTCTTCGTTCACGGCCGCGCAGCTGATCAGCGCTCCGATGTGGGGGCGATTCTCCGACAAGCATGGACGGAAGCCGGCACTGCTCGTGGGGCTCGCGTCCGCCGCCATCGCCTACGTCGTGTTCGCGTTCGCTACGTCGCTGTGGCTATTGCTGCTCTCACGGATCGTGCAGGGTGCCGGTGGCGGGACCGTCGGCGTCATTCAGGCGTACGTCGCCGATTCGACCGAGCCGCAGAATCGCGCGAAGGCGCTGGGCTGGCTCTCTGCAGCGACGAACCTCGGCGTCGCGCTCGGTCCCCCGCTCGGCTCTGCCGCCCTGCTGTTCGGCCGTCCCGGCCCCGGACTCGTGGCGGCAACGCTGTGCGTGCTGAACATCGCCTTCGCGGCGCGCTTTCTCAAAGAGTCGCGTGACATGACCGAGGCGTTTGTGAAGCGGCCTGGCGCGTCGAGGCATGCGATCATGCGTGTCGTGACTCATTCCGGAGAGCCCGCGCCAAGACTGATCTGGATCTACGCCATCGCGATGGGCGCGTTCTCCGGAATGACCGCGATACTCGCGCTCTTCCTGCTGCACGAGTGGGCGGTCGGTCCCGACAGGATCTGGATGGTGTTCACCTACCTTGGCGTGATCTCGGTGATCACGCGCGCGGGAATACTCGGCATGCTCGTAGACAGGTTCGGCGAAGTACGCCTGTCGCGCATCGGTCTGGTACTGCTCGCGGTCGGGCTCGGCTCGATCCCGTTCGCGGGACATTACGTCCTGCTCGCGCTGGCGATCGCCCTCGTCCCGCTGGGCACGGCGTTCACGTTCCCGTGCGTAACGTCGCTTTTATCGAGACTGATACCAAGCAACGAGCGTGGGCTGTACATGGGCGTGCAGCAGACGTTCGGCGGCCTGGCGCGCGTGATCGTGCCGCTGTGGGCCGGCTTTGCGTACGATCAGCTGGGCCACGGCGTGCCCTTCTATACCTCGGCGTTACTGATCGGCGGAACGATCTTTCTCGGATTGGGCATCGACGCCGGCGGCGGGAAGAAGGTCGCCGCCTCTCCCGCGGCCGAGCCTGCCGCGTGAAGGGGGATTTCAGGCGCGATTCGCAGCGCGCTCCGAGCCCGTGATCAATCGCACTCCGCGCTGATATGTGAAGTACGCATACGCCCACTCGATCAGCACCGTGACGCGGTTGCGGAAGCCGATCAGGTACATGATGTGAACCGTCAGCCATAGCCACCAGGCCAACCGACCGCCGAAGCGAAAGCGGCCAAAGTCGGCAACGGCCTTGTGCCGGCCAATGGTGGCCAGGTCGCCCTTGTTGAAATAGTCGAACGGAACGCGGTGTTTCCCCGCGAGGGTGCGCGCGATGTTGCGCCCGGCCGACCGTCCCTGCTGCATCGCCGCCGGCGCGACGCCGGGAACCGTGCGGCCGCCGCACACCACGTGCGCGGCATCGCCGATGACGAACACTTCGGGATGCCCGGGCACCGTGAGGTCCGGCTCGACCAGCACGCGGCCGGCCTTGTCGAGCGGCGCGCCGAGCAGCTTCGTGAGGGGAGAGATCTCGTTCCCGGCGGCCCAGAAGACGGTGCGCGTGGGGATCATCTCGTCGCCGATGCACACGCGATCGTCGCGTACTTCGGTCACGAACGCATTCAGCCTTATTTCTACTCCGAGTCGTTCGAGGTCCCGCCTCGCCCGCTCGGACAGCGATTCGGGATACGCCGGCAGCACGCGGTCGCCGGCCTCGAGCAGAATCACGCGCGTCCGCCGCGTGTCGATCCGCCGGAAGTCGCGGCGAAGCGCCTTGTGCGCGATGTCCGGGATGGCGCCCGCAAGCTCGACGCCCGTCGGGCCCCCGCCCACGATCACGATCGTCTGGTAAGCAGCGCGCTCGGCGTCATCCTCGCACAGCTCGGCCCGCTCGAACGACAGCAGAAACCTGCGCCGCAGCTCGGCCGCGTCCTCCACGGATTTCAGGCCGGGGGCCAGTGATTCCCACTCCGGGTGCGCGAAGTACGAATGCCGGCCGCCCGGCGCGAGCACGAGATAGTCGTACGTGATCGAGCGCCTTGCAGAGTCGAGCGAGATCGTCCGCGACGCCGGGTCGATCCCGACGACCTCGCCCAGCATCACGAACACGTTGCGTTGCTTGCGCAGCACCCACCGGATGGGCGCGGTGATGTCGCCCGGCGAGAGAGACGCGGTCGCCACCTGATACAGCAGCGGCTGAAAGAGATGGTGATTGGTACGGTCCACCAGCGTGACCTGGACCGGCGCGTCGCGAAGCGCGCGGGCCGCGTGCAATCCGGCGAAGCCCCCGCCTACGATCACCACGTGCGGCCGCCGCGGCGCCGGGTGCGCGACGGGAATTCTCACGGGTGATGTCACGCGTACTGCTCCTCGACGGTCCTCGCGCCGATGGCCATCGCCAGCACCAGGAGAATGAGCAGCACACTGTAGGCGGAGGCCGTGCCGAAGGCGAGCGCGCGCAGCTGCGCGAGGATCTCGATCGAGATCGGGCGGTTGGCGTGCGTATACAACACGATGCTCGCGACGAACTCGCCGACCGCCGTCACCGCGGCGAGCAACCCGCCGGCGATCAGACCCGGCCGCGCCGCCGGAATAACGACCTTTCTCATCGTCAGCCACCACGACGCCCCCAAGCCGCGCGCCGCATCCTCGAGAGCAGGATCGAGCTGCCGGAGCGAGCTCTCGGCGGCGGTCGCGACCAGCGGGATGTTGCGGATGAAGTACGCGAGCGGAAGGATCCAGAACGTTCCCACCAGGACGATCCGGCCGGTTGTGAGATCGTTGACGTTGAACGTGGCCGCGAGGCCGAGCGCGATGGCCGTAGCCGGTATCGCCCACGGCAGCGCGACGAGCAGGCCGAGCAGCGGCCGAGCGCTGAAGCGGCGCAGCACGAGCAGGTACGCCGCGACGAAGCAGACGACGATGTTCGCCGCCGTGGCGATCAGCGCCATTACGACGCTGTTCGAGATCGGCCGCCAGAGCTGCGCGTCGGTCGCGAGCCGGCGGTAGTTCTCCAGCGTGTACTCGGGCGGAAGTATCTGCGTAGTCCATACGCCGTCGCGCGCGAAGGAGACCAGTATGACCATCAGATGCGGCAGGATCAGCGCGATCACGATCACCGCTCCCGCGACGGCGAGCAGCACCTGTAATGACCGCGAGCGAATCGCGCGTCTGGTCACGGAGCCTTTCCCCGTGCTCACCACCCGGCGCTTTCGCTGCAGCACGCGGAACAGCGCCAGCGCCGCGATCGCGCTCAGCGCGAGCACAGTCGTCTCGACGTATGCCAGCCCCATCGCGCCGTTCAGCTTGGACGCGAGGATCTGGGTGGACAGCACGCGGATCCCGCCGCCGAACACGTACGGCGCGGAGAAGGAGCCGAGCGAGTTCATGAACACGAGCAGCATCGAGCCGGCGATCGCGGGGAGGAGCAGCGGCAGAGTCACGCGCCGCAGCCGGTGTCGCGGCGACGCGCCGAGCCCGGCCGCCGCTTCGTCCAGGCTGGTGTCGAACCTTTCGAGACCCGCGGAGACGAACAGAAAGACGAAGACGTACATCGTGTAGGCGTGCACGAACACGATCGCCCAGATCCCCGTCAGTCGCCAGGGCGACTCGTCCATGCCCAACAGATTCTGCACCGCGCGCGTGACCACCCCGCTCTCGCCGTACAGAAACAGAAACGCGATGACGCCGACGAGCGGCGGCAGCGCGGCCGGGAGCGTCGCGACGATTCTCAGCGCGCGGCGGCCGGGGAACTCGAACCGCGTCAGCAGGAACGCGAGCGGCACGCCGATGATCAGCGCGGCGAAGACGGAGGCGACGGAGATGATGAGCGTGCTGTTCAGGGCCTCGCGGTCGGCCGGGCTCGCCATGAACTCGCGCCAGTGCGCCAGCCCGCCCTCGAAGCTGCCGAATATCACCGCGGCGTTTGGATAGACCACGGTCCACAAGAGCAGTACGAGCACGGGGATGGCGAGCAGCCACGTCCCGTCCCCTATGCGCGATCCGCGTATACGCCGAAGTCTCTCGGCTGGCGTCAGGCCGTCCAGTTCTCGACGCGCAGTCCGGCCACTCGGCCGAACTCCCGCTCGTTATTGGTCACGAGCACGAGCTTTCTCCCCACTGCCTGCGCCGCGATCAGCGTGTCGAGCGGACCGATCGGCGTTCCCGCTCGCTCGAGTTTCGCGCGGACGCCCGCATACGCGGCCGCATCCGCCGAGTCAAACTCGACTATCGTCAACGGTCGCAGAAAGTTCTCGACCAACCGAAGGGTTTTTGCGGCGGCGGCGCTCTTTGCGGCCCCGGTTCGGAGCTCACCCTCCGTGATGACGCTGACGGCAACGTCATCCCTTCGTTGCGAGAGAAGATTCTCGAGCACGATTGGATGCTGCTTGAGGGCGTAGATGCAGATGTTCGTGTCCAGCAGGAACTTCAACTGAAGCGCACCCGCTTATCGGCGCCGGTGTGAGGTGGCCGCGCGAAGGCTTCCGGCACGCCAGCGAACGATTCCACATACCCTTCGGGCCAGGCGTCGGCAGCCTCGAGAATCAGCGCGTCGCCATCGCGCCGAACCAAAACGGTATCAGTATCGAACCGAAACTCCTTCGGCAGGCGAACGGCTTGGCTCCGTCCGCTCCAGAACACCTTGGCTCGCTTACCAGACATGGCGCCTCCTATGATATATATCAATGATATATATCATTGTCCAACCCGTCAACCAGAGGTCGCTGGCCGCCGTCGTACAGCTACCCCGCCACCACTGGAATGAATGCCCCGCCCGCCGGCCGCACTCCGACCCGGCCGCCGATGTGTCCGCGGCCATCGGCTCCCCCCACCTCTACCACCACGTCCGGCGCGAGCTCGACCCGATACATCATTGTAGAGCCGGTGAACCGCCGGGCCAGCACATTTCCGTGCCACGCGTCAGCGGCGCCTTCCGCGGCGAGCTCGAGCACCTCCGGCCGCAGGATTGCGTGCAGGCGCTCCCCTGCGGAGTGAGGAGAACTGCCGGCGACGGCGAACGACAGTGAGCGCCCCGCGATCGTCACGACAACCCGACCGTCGCTCACGGTGCATGGCACCAGCGTTCCCCGCCCAATAAACCGCGCCACTTCGAGCGAGGCGGGATTGTTGTACAGCTCGGCGGGCGTGCCTGTCTGGAGGATTCGCCCTTGGTGCAGCACAGCGATGCGGTCCGCGATGGCGAACGCGTCCTCCTGATCGTGCGTCACCAGCAACGCGGGCACGTCGGCGCGGCGCAGCAGCGCGCTGAGATCGTCGCGCATGGACTGCCGGAGAATCGGATCGAGGTTCGACAGCGGCTCGTCGAGCAGCAGCGCCCGCGGCTCGATCACCAGCGCGCGCGCCACCGCCACGCGCTGCTGCTCACCGCCGGAGAGCGACTGCACCGGGCGGCCCCCTGCTCCACCGAGTCCGACACCGGCGAGCGCAGCGCGCGCCTTCTCCAGCCGCTCCTTCCGAGAGACGCCGCGGGCTTCGAGACCGAACGCGACGTTCTGCTCGACGCTCATGTGCGGGAACAGAGCGTAATGCTGAAACACCATGCCGAACGCGCGCTTCTGCGGAGGGAGACGGGTGATGTCCCTGTCACCGATGAATACGGAGCCGCTGTCGGGATGTTCGTAACCCGCCGCGATGCGCAGCGTGGTGGTCTTGCCCGACCCGGACGCGCCGACCAGCGCCAGCAGCTCGCCGGGCGCGACCTCGAGCGAGACGTCGTCCACCGCCGTGTGCGCGCCGAACCGGCGGGTGATGTTACGAAGCGAGAGCGTGCCGCCGGAGCCGGCTGCGCCGGCCGCTGCCTCACGCATGGTCACCTACGGCGCGATTGGTTTCGGATGTTGGCGTCCCAGTACTTCATCCAGCGATCGAGATCGCGCGCGAGGATCTCGCGGTCCATCGGCATCGGCTTGATGCGCGCATTCGCGTCGCGGATCCAGGCCGGTAGCGAATCCGCGTGCAGATCGGTTCGCGCCGGGATGCGCAGGAATCTCTTCGCCGACTCGAGCAGCACCGGCTCGCTGGTGACGAACTCGTAATACGCGCGCGCGGCCTCCGGTTGATCGGTACCGCGCACTATCGCGATCGCGTCCACCAGCAGCGGCGTGCCGCTCGCGGGAATCACGTAGTCCACGGGGATCCGCGTCCGCTGCTGGAGGGTCGCGATGTCGGGCATGTCCCAGAGCGTGACGATCCCCTCCTGCCGCCCGATCTTCTGGTACAGGATGGTGGGGTTGAGCACGTACTCGCGTGTGTTCGCGTCCAGCCGCCGCAGCCAGTCGTATCCGGCCTCCTCCGATCCCGTCTGCGCGAGTGAGCGCAGCATGATGGCGCCGAAGATAGCGCGCATCGTCCCGGACGCCACGGGATCGCGGATGAGCACCTTGCCCTTCCACTTCGGATCGACCACGTCGTCCCAGTC
>JANLGX010000460.1 GCA_024654005.1 Gemmatimonadaceae bacterium
AAATCCCGGTTGGAATCATCTCGCCTGGGCCTACAACCTCGCCACGCCGGTTGCGTATCTTTACATCAACGGCGCCGACGCAGAAGTCGCCGGATCAACCGAGACCGACGACACGATCGACTACACGGTGACGAACCACGGGATTGGCGGGCGCCCGGACGTGGCGGGGAGTCTGCTCAACGCTGATCTTGCGGATGTGCTGATCGCGTTTGGCGAGTTCTTCGATATTAGCAATTCGGCGAACCTGTTGAAGCTCAGAAGCGCGGCGGGGAAGCCGCTCAACCTCGGCGCAAATGGCGCCACGCCTTCCGGCTCCCAGCCGATCATGTTCTTCCGCCGCGCCCCGGGGGCTGCGGCAAGCACCTTCGCAACCAACCTCGGAGGCGGCGGGGATTTCACGATCACCGGCGCCTTGACCAACGCCACCACGAGCCCGAGCGATTGACCATGACCACCGCACAGCAGAAAAACGCGCCCGATGATCGGTGGTTCCTGATCTCAACCGCCGATCTCGATTATGCCTCATTTAAAACGGCGTGCGCCGAGAAGCACAAGGCGAACGCGCCGGGCACGCAACTGAGCGTTACGCTCAACCTCGATGGCACGCAGGCGCTGGTCAATGTGAGCGGTTGCAAAGACTGGGAGCCATCGGTGGGAACGGTTCTGAAAACCTACACGCCCGTCGATCACTATCTCGTGCAGGCGCTTGTGCGGACGGTGGAATGGGCGACTCCGATAGGGGGGGAGAAATGATCGACATTTCCCTCGTGCTGTCGCTGACGCTGCTGGAAGCTGTGCTTGGGGCGATGGCTGTACGCTGGCGCGGCTCCGGTGACAGCCACCGCTGGCTGAAGCTTCCCGTCATGGCGCTGTTGGCGTGGCCGCTGTTCCTCGTCATGCCGTGGCATTGGGCGCTCGCCGGGGCGGGCCTGTGCGTGCTGTTCTTTGTCAAAGGCCACAAGGCGCGCACCTGGACGGTGTGGCTGCGCTACGGCCCCTTCGCCTTCGGGTACGTCCTTGCCAAGCGGTATCTCCCGGAACCCTGGCGCCTCAACGATTACATCGACGGCTGGATGGCCGTGGGCGAGTTGACCCTTGGTGGTTCGTTCTGGGGCTCGCTCACGCTCGTCTGCCTCGCCTTCGCGGTGTGGTCATGACCGAAGGCGACGACCGACTCTACGAAACCCTGGCGAACGTAAAGAAAGGACCGGCCATGCTGGCAAAACGGGATCCCTGGTACAGGAACGGCACCGGGCTCGCCCTTTACCGGACGGCCATCTTCTTCGGCATGACCGCGGCCACCGTGATGCTGGGGATCGTCATCAATTCGGTTTGGAAGGCCGAGGGCGCCATCATCGGCGTCAGCGGCCGGATCGACGGCGTGGTCAGCACGGTCGCCATCCACAAGGAGCGCCTCGACGACCACGAGACGCGCATCCGCTTCGTCGAACGGAGGGACCGATGAGGTACATCCTCGCCGCCGCGGCCTTCGCGCTGGCGCTGTTCGGCTCGTTCGCGCGGGCGGAAACTCCGCAGCCGGTATGCGGCACCCACGCCGATGTGCTGGCTTGGATGAAGCAAGCCTACAGCGAAGTGCCCGTCTCCATCGGCCTCGCCAGCAACGGCGCCATCGTCGAAGTGCTGCGGTCGCGCGAAGGCACCTGGACCATCGTCATGACGCAGCCCAACGGCATCACCTGCCTGATGGCCGCCGGAGAGGGCTGGCAGGACGTGGCGCCGAAGTTGCCGGAGAAGCCCGCGTGACGCGCGAGCAGCTTTATGCCGACCTTGAACGGGACGAAGGGCTGCGCTTGATGCCCTACACGGACACCGTGGGCAAGCTCACGATCGGCGTCGGGCGCAACCTCAGCGACAACGGGATCGGCCACGCGGAAGCCCTCATGCTGCTCAAGAACGACGTGGCCGGCGTCGAGGCCGATCTTGACCGCGCGCTCCCGTGGTGGCGCGAGTTGACCCCGGAGCAGCAGCGGGGCCTCGCCAACATGTGCTTCAACCTCGGCATCACCCGGCTTTTGAAGTTCGAGAAGATGCTCGCGGCCCTGCATCGGCACGACGGACAGACGGCGGCCGTGGAAGCCCTGGACAGCACTTGGGCGAAGCAGGTCGGCGCGCGTGCTGGGCGCATAAGCAAGCTGTTCATAGGGTAGACCATCATGGGACCTGAAATCCTTCTCACCACTTTGTTGCCCGCCCTCGTGCCGGCGTTCGCGGACGGCATTCGCGGGCTGATCGCACGGTTCACCGGGAGCGAGGGCGCCAAGCCGCAGTCGGTCGCCGAAGTCATCCAGTTAATGACGGCAGAGGTAGAACGGATCAAAGCCGTCGCCATGCTCGATTCGGGCGGCGAAACGTATAAGTGGGTTGAGGCCGTCCGGAAGCTCCAGCGCCCCGTCGTCGCGGGCTTCGTGCTTGTCGCTTGGGTGTGGGCCTGCGGCTTCGGGAACGGCGATGCCTACGCCCAGGACGTGACCACGCAGATGGCGCAGATCGTGTTCTCGTACCTGTTCGGCGAGCGGGCGTACCTTTATTCAAAGAAGGCGACCGCCAAGTAGGTGATCATCGGGGGCGTGAGTCTGCTTTAGGCTCCACGCGGAGCATGGCGCATACTTCGTAGTAGCTCCCCCGGTCGCGCGTCTCCATCATGGCAGCG
>JANLGX010000462.1 GCA_024654005.1 Gemmatimonadaceae bacterium
AGCCCACACCGCGGATCCGGTCACCCTGGTATGCGCGACTCCTCCCTGTCAGGACGGAGCCGCTCCCGGCCGGTTCAAGTTCAAGGATGTAAACGGCGACGGGATCGTGAATGCGGCGGACCGAACCATTATCGGGAATCCCCATCCGGATTTCACGGCCGGCCTGGATCTGGGGCTGCGACGGGGAAATTGGGACCTGAACGCGACTCTCTTCGGGACGTTCGGGAACGACATCTTCGAGAATCAGAAGGAATTCTACGTGTTCCGCGAGTTCGAGACGAATGTCCGAAAGGACCTGCTCAAGAATTCGTGGACGCCCGAAAACCCGAACGCCAAGTATCCCCGCATCGACCGGAACGACTCCTTCAGCTCCGCGATCAGCGATTTCTACGTTGCGGACGGGTCGTACGTCAGGCTGCGCAACGTGCAGCTCGGATACACGGTTCCCTCGTCGTTCGCGCGCTGGTTACCGGCGGGCTCCCGGGTTTATCTCCAGGGAGAGAACCTGTTCACCTTTACCGGTTACGAGGGCCTCGATCCGGCGCTCCCCACGGCCAACGTCTTCGGGGCCGCCGGCGACGTTCGTGATCAGTATCGGGGCGTCGATCGTGGATCGTATCCCAGCAACAGAGTTTTCAGCATTGGCGTCGTCACCACGTTCTAGCCACCCGCCTCTTTCAAGGGATGCATAGACGATGAAAATCGTATCGAAACACCCACTCCTCGTCGGAATGGCGCTTCTGGCTCTCGCGACCGGCACCATCTACGGTTGCAGCGACTTCTTGACTGATAGCGCCACTCCGCAAGGGACTTTGAATGAAGGGACGCTCGCTAATCGAGCTGGCGTCGAAGGCACGCTCATTGGGGCGTACCGGCCGCTGGACTGCACGAATACCAGTGGTGCCTGGGGATGCGCCGCCAGCAACTGGGTCTGGTCTACTGTTGCCAGCGACGAGTCCTACAAAGGGTCCACCGGGAGCGATCAGCCACCCATCAATGACATCGAGGGTTACCACTGGGGATCGGCCAAAGCCGAGGACTACCTGAATCAAAAGTGGTCGCACCTCTATGAAGGAGTGGTCCGAAGCAACGCGGCGCTACGCCTCCTCAAGAGTGTGGTAGCCTCGAGTCCGGGAGAGTTTACCGCCGCGGAGGCTAGCAGCATCGAGGGAGAGGCCTTGTTCCTCAGAGCCCATTACCACTTCGAGGCATACCGGATGTGGGGGAACATCCCGTACTACCACGAAGATGATACGGATTTTCGCAAGGCGAATGAGACGAGCGACCAGGTCGTTGCAGACCTCCTGGCGGACCTCGATGCAGCCATCGAGCTGCTGCCGGCGACCCCGCGCAACGGGGAGAAGGGACGGGCGACCTCATGGGCCGCCAAAGCCTACCAAGGGCGGGTTCAGGTCTATGCGGGCCAATTTGCCGCGGCCGTGACGACGCTGAAGGACGTCAGAGACAACGGACCTTATGCGCTCGAGCAGAGCTATGACCGTGTCTGGACCGGCTTTTCGGATTTCGCCAATGGGCGGGAGACGATACTTGCCTACCAGGCGTCAGCGAATGACGGTGAGCCCAACGGGAATAATGCCAACTTTGGAGAACGGCTGAATTTTCCGAACGGTGGCCACTTCGGTTGCTGCGGTTTCAACCAGCCGACGCAGAACCTGGTCAACTTTTTCCGGGTTGACGCCGCCGGGCTTCCCTTGGCGTTGTCGGATCCGGCCAACTGGAATGCGAACGATGCCAATTTCACGTCGGCGGACCTCGCCCCGGTGGATCCGCGTCTGGACTGGACAGTCGGTCGGGAGGGCGTGCCACTCAAGGATTGGGGACTCTACACGGTGGCAGCTTATGCCAGGGACGTTGCAAACGGTGGTCCCTACGCTGCCAAGAAAAACATCCATGAAAATACCAGCGGCGCTGAGCAGCTAGCCGGGGGTTGGGCGCCGACGCAGCAGAATTCAGTGAACATTCACCTTTTCCGTTATGCCGACATGCTGTTGCTCCTGGCGGACGCGATGGTTGAAACCGGCGATCTCTCCGGCGCCACGGCGATGGTCAATCTCGTGAGAGCACGGGCTGGGCAGACGGCTCAGGGCCCTGGCACAGATCGCGCGACCATAGCGGTGCCGATCAATTCGCCATCGATCACCTGGGCAGTTTATCGAGTCAGCCAGTATCCCACGGCGTTTTCGAGTCAGGCCTACGGCCGTGAGGCGGTTCGAGCAGAACGCAGGCTCGAGCTGGCGATGGAAGGGCAACGGCTCTTTGATCTGCGCCGCTGGGGGATCGCCGCTACTGCGCTCAACGGATACCTCACGGGCATGGGCGGGGGCCGCGAAGACACCCGCAGGCTCTACCTGGCAAACGCCGAAGCTTTTACGGCCCGCCACGCTTTGTATCCGATTCCCAACATTCAGATCGAACTGAGCAAGGTCGGGAGTGAGAACAGGCTAACCCAAAATCCGGGTTGGTAAGCGGACTCGGGTAACCGAACGCACGGAAAAAAACGGGGCGACATTCAGCCGCCCCGTTTTTTTTGCTGCTTCCCCGTCAGCGTTCCCTGATCGTAAAAGCCTGCAGCGAATCGCCAGTGTTCGCTACGAGCACCGCCTTGCCGGTCGCCGTGCCGATGAGACGCAGCTGTGCGACGTTGAGAGGAGCCAGAAAGCCGCTTTCGCTCGCGGGCACGGGAATGAAGCGACCCCGGCCGTCACCCCTCAGCCAGAGTCCGTTGCCCGCATCGGCTCTCGGCGTATTTGGCTCGGCGTCGTACAGGTTCCCCGCCAGGAGCAGGTCGAGGTGCCCGTCACCGTCGACATCGTGCGCGATCATCGCCTTGATCGGTGCGATTTGCGCCAGATTGGGTAACGCCGACGAACTGAACCTTCCGCCACCCTCGTTGCGCAAATAGATGCTGGCAAACGTATCAGCTTCGTAGTGCAGCGAGCGCTGCAACTGGGCGGCGCTGAACAAGTCACGAAGCGAGGCGCGCGCGAATGATCCATAGGTCGGGAATTTCACGGCGGTCGAATAGATCTCCCTGCCAAGCGGAGCCATGCCGGCGTAAGGGTACTCCGTCCCGTCCACCTGCTGCGTGAGAACGATATCCGTGGTTTGGTTGCCGGTGAAACTGCTCGCGTACACCCCGAATTTGCCCTCCTTCGAGGTCGTGTAGCTGTAGTTCAACCCCAGATTGCCGGCTACGAGATCGGGACGGCCGTCCTTGTCGAAGTCGCCGGCTGCGAGGCTGTACCACCAGCCGCGTAGCGACGGCAGTCGCGTTTGCCGCGTCACGTCGCGCAATCGTTTTCCATCGTTCCGATAGAACCGGATCGGCATCCACTCGCCCACGGTAACCAGATCGAGGCGCCTGTCGCCGTCGAAATCGATCCAGACGGCATCGGTGATCATTCCTCCGGGATGCGCGAGCTCGGGCGCGACGTCTTCGGTGACATCGGTGAAATGATCACCGTCATTGCGCAGCACGTAGCTGCGGGCGGGATAAGGATACTTTCTCGGTGTCAGCCGCCCACCGACGAATAGATCGGACCGGCCATCCCCATTGAAATCACCGGCTCGCACTGTCGCAGTGCTCGTGAACATCGGTGGCAGTGCTCCATCGTTTGGCGCAAACCGGCCGCTTCCGTCGTTGATGTAGAGGCGATCCTGCAACGACGGGGAGCCGGGCGCGGCGTGATAGCCGCCGCTTGCCACGTACAAGTCCAGCTTGCCGTCCCCGTTCGCATCGAAGAACACGGTTCCCCAATCCTCGTACGATTCGTCGGCGGCCCAGGGTTGCCCCTGCGTGGATTCGACAAAACCGCCGTCCTTGCGCTGGACGAACAGTTTCCCGGAGACGCCGGCGGCCCCACCGATGAAGACATCATCGAGGGCGTCGCCGTCAACGTCGCCCACGGCAAGAGGAGGGCCCTGGCGCGAGGGCATGTACGGCAAGAGGGGCTGAACGCTGTAATCCGGTGGTGCTTCCAACTGGTGCCAGTACTTCAGTCCCAGGCCGGGATCTACGGGCTCGAACAAGTGGTTTCCACCGGGAGGACGGGCAGGACGCTTCCTCTCCGTTGCATCGGACTGCTTCACGACCAGGAGCCGATCGACTTCGAGTCCCGTCAGTAGCTGATACCGCCCGTCGGGCCACTCGACTTCCAGGCTGTCAACGCGACGCACACGGCCCAGGCCGAAGTGCGCGCGGCCATCCACCGTGGACATGAAGCCCCGGTATGGGGAGTGGTACAGGTACTGCTTTCGTCCCCCCGCCGTGAGAATCAGCCTGGCGCCGATCCCGCCTTGCTGCGGCGAATCCCCGTGCAGCCTGACCTGCAGATAGTGCTGCGCGTCGTCGCCGGGCCCGACGTTCCGGTAGATGAATGCCGGAGCGTCGATGTTGTTCACCACCAGGTCCAGCCTGCCGTCGTTGTCGAGATCGGCATAGGCCGCGCCGTACGAGAAGCTGGGACGCTGCATCCCCCATTCGCTGGTCTTGTCGGTGAACCTCAGGTCGCCCGCGTTCCGGAAGACGTAGTTGGACTCCTCGTAACCGGGGAGCCGCTGCAGGATTCCCAGTCCGGTTCTGCGCGAGCCGCTGCCATCCCCGGTTCGGCGCACGGAGGAAATAGCACCCTGGTAATCGAGATCGTTGGCCGCCTTGGGGTAGCCGTTGCCGATGAAGATGTCCTTGTAGCCGTCGTTGTCGAAGTCCGCAAAGAGGGCACTCCAGCTCCAATCCGTGGCGGCGACGCCCGCAAGGCGGGCGATATCGCTGAAGATGACGTCTCCGCCACTCGTTACTCCGTTGCTCAGCTGCAGCGAGTTGACCGAGTAATCGTCCCGGAATCCGCGGTCGCGTGAGTCCAACAGCCTCGCATAGGTCATGTAACCGCTCGTCCGTTTGCGCCGGCTCAGGTCGCGCGGCATCATGTCCACCTGGAGAATGTCGGGCCAGCCGTCGTTGTTGAAATCGGCAATGTCGACGCCCATGCCGGCATAACTGGCGTGCTTCAGCCAGCGGGCAGCCTTGTCGGTGAACGTTCCATCGCCGTTGTTGACGTACAGGACGTCGTTGGGGGCGCCATCGTTCGAGACGTAGATGTCGGGCCGCCCGTCCCCGTTCAGGTCCGACACGGCCACGCCGAGGCCATAACCGACGTTTCGCAGGATGCCTGCTTCCGCGGACACGTTCGTGAATGTCCCCCGGCAAGTGCTCCGGTACAGCTGGTTGTGACTGCCGGGTGTCTCCCCGCGCCCGGATGGATGCCGCGTCACGTCACTGCGCGAAAAATCTCTGGGCGAATTGTTGAGCAGGAAGAGATCTATGCACCCGTCCCCGTTGTAATCCAGGAATGCGGCGTGCGTCGTGAAGCCGGTGTCGGCGACGGCGTATCGTGCGGCGGCCTCGGTGAACGTGCGGTCGCCGTTGTTGATGAACAACAGGTTCGATCGCTGCTCGGGTTTCGACCACTCGGGCCCCGAAACGGAAACGTATATGTCCAGGTAGCCGTCGTCGTTGATGTCCACCATCGAGGCGCCGGTGGCCCACCGGCTCGTCTCGACGCCTGCCCGGCCGGTGACGTCCTCGAACCGCATCTTTCCCTTGTTCAGGTACAGGCGGCTGGACACCATGTTGCCGGCAAAGAATATGTCCGACAGTCCGTCGTTGTCGATGTCTCCGACGGCAACCCCGGCGCCGTTGTACACATAGACGTCGGTCTGAACGTTTACGGAGTCATCGGTGGTTATGGTGTTCGCGAAGGTGACGCCGGTCTGCTCCGGCGTCAGCAGCTCGAACAGCGGCCGATCGCGATCGCCCAGGGCACAGCCGGCCAGCAACAGGATTGCGAAGCCGCCTGAATGCCGGCGAGCGCATCTCCTCACCAGGGAATCTGCGGCGACCGATAGTAATTCACGCCGAGATAGTTCCAGCGCGGAGCATGCGCCGCGATGCGCAGGCGAAAACTCTCCCACTGCCGCCCCGACTGCGGCGTCCACCCGACTTCGGCGAGGGCGGGAAGCCGCGGAATCGCCAGGTACTGCACCGCGGTGATGTTGCGCAGCGTCTCGCTCCAGATCGGCCCTTCGACGCCGACGATGTCGCGCTCGGTCACTCCCGCCTGAAAAGTGGCGGGATCCCAGTTGTAGGCGTCGGCGACCTCGATGAGTCCGGCCCACGCGAGCCCGAGCTCCGTGGCGTTCGTGTACTTCATGTCGAGATAGGCGCGCTTGGCGGGCGACATGATCAGCTTGGCGCCGTACTTGAGCGCCAGCACGCCCGAGTCGCCTTTCCAGGGTTGCACCAGAGTGGTGGAACGCAGCCGCGCCTTCGCGATCTCCTCCCAGCCGATCATCTGCTTGCCGTGCCGGGCGACGATGTCCTGCACGCGCTCGACGAAGCGGACGTATTCGTCGTGCGTCAGCACCTCGACTTCGTCGCCGCCGATGTGGATGTACGGCCCGGGAGTGATCGCGGCCAGCTCACGGACCACGTCGTCAATCAGCGCGTACGTCTGTTCGTTGTCGTGGCACAGCGCGCTCCAGCCGACTTCGGTGCCGGTGTACAGCGCGGGCGCCCTGCGGCTGCAGCTCAACTCCGGGTAGGCGACGAGCGCGGCGTTCGAGTGCGCAGGCATATCGATCTCCGGAACGATCGTGACGTAGCGCTCCCGGGCGTAGCGCACGATCTCGGCGTAATCGGCCTGCGTGTAGAATCCGCCCGGCCCGCCGCCGACCTGCGTCGCGCCGCCCATAGCCGCGAGCCGCGGCCTCGACTTGATCTCGATACGCCACCCCTGGTCGTCGGAGAGGTGCAGATGCAGCACGTTCAGCTTGTACAGCGCGAGCAGGTCGATGAACTGCTTGACCTCGTCGACGGTGAAGAAATGCCGCGACACGTCGAGCATCGCGCCGCGCCAGGAGAAGCGCGGTCGGTCGTCGATCGTGAGCGCGGGGATCGTCCACGTTCCGCCGAGCAGCATGTCCGACTCGATCGCCGGCGGCAGCAGCTGTCGCAGCGTCTGCATCCCGCGAAAGATTCCGGCGGCAGTCCCGCTGATGCGAACCGAGTCGCGCGTTACGCTGAGCTGGTACTCCTCGCCGGTGGCGGCGGCGCTCACACGCAGAGCGATCGCCCCGGCTTTCCCGGATCCGGTGAGTACCGGAATGGCGTACCCCGTGGAAGAACGGAGCAGCGCCGCGAGCATCTCCGCCGTCCGCGCGGCCTCGGCGTTGTTATCGACGACGATCGATGAGGTCGAGTCGAGCCGGAACGGCGCGCCCGCATTCATCGTCAGGGATGCGGGAGCCGGGACGATGCTGTGAGCCATGGCCCCCGCTGCCGGCGCCGCCGTCGATTGCGCCCCCGCCGACCCTGTCACGGCAATGCTCACGAGCAGGATCCCGGCGGCCATCGAGGCTGCGAAACGGCGGAGCGGAGTATGGGATTTTTTCATGACTCAAACGATACGAGAAATTCCGTGCCCGCGCACGGGCGGATATGAGACTTTCCAGCGGTAATCATCGCGCTGTTTGCCTGACAAGGCGTCGCAGATCGAGCCACTTCGCTACCGGACCGACGAGCGCCAGCGCCAGGAACGCCGGCGCGGCGTTGAAGGCCGTCGGCAGGGGCCATGCCTGGTCGGACGCAAACCGGATCAGCGTCTCCATCAGCGCGATCAAGACCACCACTACGATCTGCCGCTGCCGCCCGCGGACGATCGTGCGTGGGTCGGTGATCATGAAGAAGACGAACAGCTGATACATCGGTCCGGTGATCGGCGCGAGCTCCGGCAGCATGGCTTGTCCGAGCACCGCGGCCCGCAGGCCATTCAGGAGCAGGAAGCTCGCCACATACGTGAGCGTGATGTGCAGGACGCCGACCCGCGCGGCAACGACCAGCCCGAAGAGCCAGATCACCATATTGGTGGCGACGTCGTTGCCGAACTGGTGGCTGAGCACGGAGATGCGCTCCGGCGCGGCGAGCAGCAGCGCCGTGATCGCGAAGTTCGTCGGATTCCAGAGATGGTTGTCGCGATAGCGCAGGACGTACTTGGACGAGATCGCGAGAAAGCCCCCCAACACGAATGGCCAGAGTGCCCCGCCCTGCGGCTTGATGAGCAGCGTCAGGCTGAGGCCGCTGATGTAGGCGCTCAGCAGGTTCACGACCCTGCCGCGGTCGAACCAGGAGAGCAGGGCCTCGGTGGCCAGGCACGCGGCGAGGGCCAGCACCAGCCGGTCGTAGCCGCCGAACATGTGGTAGCGGAGCTGCGCCGCCACCAGCACCAGTGTGATGAGAAACGCGATGAGATAGCGCGGGTCGAGGGTGCCGCCGCGGTCCCACGAGCGCGCGAAGACATTTCTGCCTGCGGCGGGTGCGTGAGCCACGTCACTCATGGCGTCAGCTGCGCGGCTCGGTGACGGTGAGGAAGCGATCGATCGCCGGATGCCGCAACACCTGCTGCGCTCCCGACGGCCAGTGGATGACGACGCGGTCGACCCACTCCCGCGTGCCGAGCCCGAAGTGCAGCC
>JANLGX010000470.1 GCA_024654005.1 Gemmatimonadaceae bacterium
CCATCCGCGCCTGGCGCGTGACGGGCGAGGGACTGCCGCCGACGTTCTGGATCGACGGCGCCGGCCGGATCGTGGAAGCCGTCGACGAGCGCGGGCTCGCGCTCCGCCGCACGGCGTACGAGATCGCGTTCGAGAACTGGCGGGCGGCGCGGCGCGCGCGCGCGGTTACATCAGGGCGCGCCGGGCGTCCATAGCCATCAACCCCCGATGATACAACTCCGCTCCCTGACCAAGCGCTACGGCAAATTCACCGCCGTCGACTCGATCGATCTCTCCGTTACCCGGGGCGAGATCTTCGGCTTCCTCGGACCCAACGGCGCCGGAAAGACGACCACTCTGCGAATGATCGCCGGCATCCTGCGGCCCACCGCCGGCACCATCCTCATCGGCGACGTCGACGTCGTGAAAGATCCGCTGCGCGCGAAGGCAAAGCTCGGCTACATCCCCGACCGTCCGTTCATCTACGAGAAGCTCACGGGCGCGGAGTTCCTGCGTTTCGTCGCGGGACTGTACGACCAGCAGGGTCCTGACGTGGAGCACCGTGCGCGCGAGCTGCTCGGGCTGTTCGATCTCGAGGAGTGGCGGGACGAGCTCGTCGAGAGCTACAGCCACGGCATGCGGCAGAAGCTCATCATCTCGAGCGCATTCGTCCACCGCCCCGACGTAATCGTCGTGGACGAGCCGATGATCGGGCTCGATCCGAAAGCGGCGCGCATACTCAAGGACCTGTTCCGCGAGTACGTGACTCGCGGCCACACGATCATGATGTCCACCCATACGCTCGAGGTGGCGGAGACGCTGTGCGACCGGATCGCGATCATCCAGGGCGGGACGATTCGCGCCGAAGGGACGATGGCCGAGCTGCGCACGCAGTCCGAGGACGGCACCGAGCGGCTCGAGGCGATCTTCCTCAAGCTCACCGGGGAGGAAGCGCAGCGGCACCTGATGCAGGTGCTCGATGCGTGAGCTGCTCCACCTGCTGCTGCCGAAGTGGTGGACCGCCCGCGCGCGCTCCACTTCGTCGGCCCGCGGGCGCGTGTCGCGCTGGCTGTTCTTCGGCATCGCGGGCGCGTTCTTCTGGCTGTTCGTGTTCGGTGTCCTGTATCGCGTACTCGGCTACTTCCGCGGCATCCCCGAGATAGGAGCGCTGCTCGCGGGCAAGCTGCTGGGGCTGATGCTGCTCAGCTTCTTCGCGCTGCTGCTGCTGTCGAACATCGTCACGGCGCTGTCGAGCTTCTTCCTCGCGCGCGATCTCGACCTGCTCGTCTCGGCGCCGGTGGACTGGCTCAAGCTGTACGGCGCGAAGCTGCTGGAGACGGCGGTGAACTCGAGCTGGATGGTGGTGCTGATGGCGCTGCCGGTGTTCACCGCGTACGGGCTGATCTACGAAGGCGGCTGGTGGTTTCCGCTCGTCGCTCTCGCGATCTTCGTTCCGCTGCTGCTCATTCCCGCCGTGCTCGGCAGCGCGATCACCCTGCTCCTGGTCAACATTTTTCCGGCGCGCAGGACGCGCGACATACTCGGATTGGTGACCGTGCTGTCCGCGGCCGCGATCGCGCTGCTCGTGCGACTCATCCGCCCAGAGCAGCTCGCCCGACCCGAGTCGTTCCGCTCGCTGGTCGATTTCATCGCCCTGTTGCGGACCCCGGCATCGCCGGTATTGCCGAGCGAGTGGGCGCAGGCGGGGATGATGAGCTGGCTCACGTACGAGCCCGATTACCTGCCGTTCTTTCTGCTGTGGTCCACGACCGCCGGGCTGATCGTACTGGGCGCCGCGCTGCACCAACGGCTGTACGCGCAGGGGTTCAGCA
>JANLGX010000476.1 GCA_024654005.1 Gemmatimonadaceae bacterium
GTCTGCGCGGGCAGGTGCCTCATGAAGGCGCGTGATAGCTCGCGTAGTGTGCGAGCGTCGCGCCGAAATGAGGCACCTGCCCGCGCAGACCCACCCAACCGTACGCTAGATTGTCCCGGATGAGTCATCCCAACTCATTTGGAGCGCGGGCCAGGCTCGCCGCCGCCGGCAACGAGTACACGATCTTCCGGCTCGACTCCCTCTCGCGCGTCGCCGGCTCGACGGCGGAGAAGCTCCCCGTCAGCCTCAAGATCCTGCTGGAGAACCTCCTGCGGAACGAGGACGGCGCGTTCGTCCGCCCCGCCGACGTGGAGTCGCTCGCGAAATGGGCGCTCGCGCCGTACGCGCAGAAGGAGATCGCCTTCCGGACGGCGCGAGTGCTGCTGCAGGATTTCACCGGCGTGCCGGCCGTCGTGGATCTCGCGGCCATGCGGGACGCGCTCGCCCGCCTGGGCGGCGACCCCAAGCGCATCAACCCGCTGCAGCCGGTCGATCTCGTGATCGACCATTCGGTGCAGGTGGACGAGTACGGCTCGGACGCGGCGTTCCTCATCAACGCCAACCGCGAGTTCGAGCGGAACCAGGAGCGGTACGCCTTCCTGCGCTGGGGGCAGGGCGCGCTGCGCAACTTCCGCGTAGTGCCGCCGGACACCGGCATCGTGCACCAGGTGAATCTCGAGTATCTGGCGAGCGTCGTGTTCTCGCATCAGCACGACGGCGAGATGCACGCCTACCCCGACTCGCTCGTGGGAACGGACTCGCACACCACGATGATCAACGGCCTCGGCGTGCTCGGCTGGGGCGTCGGTGGAATCGAGGCCGAGGCCGCGATGCTGGGTCAGCCCGTCTCGATGCTGATCCCGGAGGTCGTCGGCTTCAAGCTGCATGGCGAGCTGCCGCCGGGCGCGACCGCGACGGACCTCGTTCTCACCGTGACGCAGATCCTGCGGCAGAAGAAAGTCGTCGGAAAGTTCGTCGAGTTCTACGGCCCGGGCCTCAGCAGCCTGTCGCTGGCCGACCGCGCGACGATCGGGAACATGGCCCCGGAGTACGGCGCGACCATGGGCTTCTTCCCCGTGGACGACGAGACTCTCCGCTACCTGCGGCTCACCGGCCGCGATCCGGCGCACGTCGAGCTGGTCGAGCGGTACTGCAAGGAGCAGGGGATCTTCCGCACCGACGCCACACCCGACCCTGTCTTCAACGACACGGCCGAGCTCGATCTGAGCACCGTCGAGCCGAGCCTCGCGGGACCGAAACGGCCGCAGGACCGCGTGCCGCTCAAGATGGCCAAGCAGCTCTTCCGCGAATCGCTCGAGTCCGAGCTTGCGAAAGCGGGCACGCTTCAGGCGCTCGCGACCGTGCGCCAGGCCACGAACGTGTCGGCCGCGCCGGGGCTCGAGCCGAACGTCGTCGCCGCTACCGCGGAAGAGCAGCAGCACATGCACGGCGCGGTGCCGGTGGAGATGGACGGGGTCACGTTCCCGCTGCGGCACGGCTCCGTCGTGATCGCGGCGATCACCAGCTGCACGAACACCTCCAACCCGAGCGTGATGCTCGCCGCGGGGCTGCTCGCGCGCAACGCGGTAGCGAAGGGACTCTCCACCAAGCCGTGGGTGAAGACCAGCCTCGCGCCCGGGTCCAAGGTCGTCACGGATTACTTCGCGAAGGCGGGCGTGACGGAAGCGCTCGACGCGCTCCGCTTCCACACCGTGGGCTACGGCTGCACCACGTGCATCGGCAACTCCGGCCCGCTGCCGGAGCCGATCTCCGCCGCGGTCGAGGAGCACAAGCTCGTCGTGGCGGCGGTGCTGTCGGGCAACCGCAACTTCGAGGGGCGGATCAACCCGCACACGCGGTTCAACTATCTGGCGTCGCCGCCGCTGGTCGTGGCGTACGCGCTCGCGGGACGGATGGACATCGACTTCAGCACGGAGCCGATCGGGCCGGGCAAGGACGGCCCGGTCTTTCTGCGCGACATCTGGCCCTCACCGAAGGAAGTAGAAGACGAGATTCTCCGCTCCGTGAAGCAGGAGATGTTCACCACGCAGTACGCCAACGTGTTCGACGGTGACGACAACTGGCGCTCGCTCCCGACGCCGACCGGCGATCTGTACGAGTGGGACGAGAAGTCCACCTACGTGAAGAACCCTCCGTTCTTCGACGGAATGACGCTGCAGCCGCCGGGCGTGCGGCCGATCCGCGGCGCGCGCGTGCTCGGAAAGTTTGGCGATTCCATAACGACCGATCACATCTCGCCCGCGGGGTCGATCCCGGCCGCGAGTCCGGCCGGCAAGTGGCTCATCGAGCAGGGCGTGAAGACCCGCGAGTTCAACTCGTACGGCTCGCGCCGCGGCAACCACGAAGTGATGATGCGCGGCACGTTCGCCAACATCCGCCTGCGCAACGAGCTGGCGCCGGGGAAGGAAGGCTGGTGGACCGCGCTCACTCCGGGCGGCGACCCGGTGCCGCTGTACGACGCGGCGACGAACTACCAGGCGACGCGCACTCCACTCCTCGTGATCGCCGGCAAGGAGTACGGCACCGGCTCGTCCCGCGACTGGGCCGCCAAGGGAACCGCGCTGCTCGGCGTCCGCGCCGTGATCGCGGAGTCGTTCGAGCGGATCCACCGCTCGAACCTCGTGGGCATGGGTGTCCTGCCGCTGGAGTTCGTGAACGAGCAGACGCGCGAAACGCTCTGCCTGTCGGGGTTCGAGACGTACGACATCGAGGGACTCGACGAGACGCTACAGCCGCGCTCGGTCCTGACCGTGCGCGCCGTGGCGCCCGACGGCAAGGCGAAGAGGTTCAGCGCGCGCGCCCGCATCGACACGCCCGAGGAGCTCAGCTACTACCGGCACGGCGGGATCCTCCCATACGTGCTGCGCCAGCTGCTGCATTGAGCGCCCGCGCGATGACCGGCAAGCCGTTCACCGTCGGCATCATCCAGGAAAAGGTCACCGACAACGTCGCGGCCAACGTGGACCGCGCGATCGAGCGCGTGCGCGAAGCGGCCGCCCGCGGCGCGCAGATCGTCTGCCTGCAGGAGCTGTTCAACGCGCCGTACTTCTGCAAGTCGCAGCAGGTCGAGCGGTTCGATCTCGCCGAAGCCGTCCCCGGCCCCACGACCGACCGGCTGGCCGCGGTCGCGAAGGAGCTGGCAGTCGTGATCGTCGTCCCGCTGTTCGAGCGGCAGGCGGCGGGCGTGTACCGCAACTCGGCCGCGGTCATCGACGCCGACGGCCGGCTGCTCGGCGTGTACCGGAAGATGCACATCCCCGACGATCCGCTGTACAACGAGAAGTTTTACTTCACCCCGGGCGACGCGCAGACCGCGTCCAACACAACCGGCGGTTTCGCGGTCTGGAAGACGCGGTACGCGACCATCGGCGTGCTCATCTGCTGGGACCAGTGGTATCCGGAGGCGGCGCGCATCACCGCGCTGCTCGGCGCCGAAGTGATCTTCTACCCGACCGCGATCGGCTGGCATCCCTCGGAGAAGGATGAGTTCGGCGAGGCGCAGGTGCAGGCGTGGCAGACGGCGCAGCGCGCGCACGCGATCGCGAACGGCGTGTACGTGGCATCGCCGAACCGGTGCGGGCACGAGGACGAGCCCGGCACCAAGGGGCTCGAGTTCTTCGGCCACTCGTTCATCGCGGATCCGTTCGGCCGTATGCTCGTCGAGGCCGGCACGGAGCCCGAGGTGCTGGTAGCCGAGTGCGATCCGGCCGTGATCGAGTCCACCCGCCGCAGCTGGCCGTTCCTCCGCGACCGCCGCATCGACGCCTACGGCCAGATCCTGAACCGCTACATCGGCCGCTAGCGTCGTAGGCTTCTCCGCACTTCCACCTCCTGACTGCCACACTCCCCACTTGGATTCCGCCGGGATGACACCAGGAGATTCGGCTCCGCCGCGCATGCCCGCCGAGTGGGAGCCGCATCAGTCGACGTGGATCTCCTGGCCGCACCACGAGCCGGACTGGCCCGGCAAGCTCGAGGCGGTCACCTGGGTGTACGCGGAGATCGCGCGCGCGCTCGCGCGGTCCGAGCGGGTCGAGATCCTGTTCAACGACGAGAGTTCGCGCGATCTCGCGGCCGGACACTTGGCGGCGCATCACGTGGACCCCGAGCGCTTCCGGCTGCACATCGTACCGACGGACCGCGTCTGGCTGCGCGATGCCGGCCCCACGGCGGTGGTGCGCGACGGATCGGTGCACTGGATCGGCTGGGAGTTCAACGCCTGGGCCAAGTACGACAACTACTCCCTCGACGCGCAGGTTCCGGACGCGATCGCCGGGATTAGCGGCCTCCCGCTCACGCGAGCGCAGCGCCCCGACCGGGCCGGCCCGCTCGTACTCGAGGGCGGCGGCCTCGAGACCAACGGAGCCGGCACTCTGCTGGTCACCGAAGAGTGGCTGCTGTCGAACGTGCAGGTGCGCAACCCGGGAATGACGCGCAAGCAGTACGAGGATGCATTCGCGCGATACCTGGGGATCACTCGTACCGTATGGCTGGGTGAGGGCTGCGTCGGCGACGACACGCACGGCCACATCGACGACGTCGCGCGCTTCACGTCGGTCGACACGGTCGCGCTCGCGTACGAGGAGGATCCGGCCGACGAGAATCACGTGCGCTCGCGCGACAACCTGCGGCGCCTGCAGCACGCGTCGGGCGAGCGTCCGCTGCACGTCGTCAAGCTGCCTTTTCCGGAGCCCGTGATGATGCGCGGCGAGCGGTTGCCCGCGAGCTACGCCAACTTCTACGTCTGCAACAACTCCGTCCTGGTGCCCACCTTCAACGACCCCGCGGACCGCATCGCCATGCACACGCTGGCGGATCTCTTTCCCGGCCGGCGCATCGTAGGGATTCACGCCACCGATCTGGTGTGGGGACTCGGCACGATCCACTGTCTGACGCAGCAGCAGCCCAAGGCGCACCACGGGCCGCAGCGGACGTAGCGTGCGCACCGCGAGACCCGCGCCCGCGTACACGGT
>JANLGX010000481.1 GCA_024654005.1 Gemmatimonadaceae bacterium
CCCGTCTGCAATCCCGCGCGCTCGGCGGGGCTCCCCGGCAGAGGAGCGATGACGATGATCCAGCCGTCGCGAATGTCCACCTGCATCCCGACGCCCACATAGTTCCCGCTCGTGGTCTCCGACAGCCGCGCCGCGCGCTCGCTGGAAAGGAACCGGCTGTACGGGTCGCCGAGCTGATACAGCAGCCCGTCGACCGACATCCTGTAGAGCTGCTCCTCGCCGATGGAATCGACGTAGTCGCGCGCGATGTGCGCCTTGACGTTGTCGTACAGCCGCGCGGCCTCGTACGCGGTCGGCGGGCCGCCGCGCGCGCCGCGGTGCACGAGCGCGCCGCCGGCGACGATCGCGATCAGGAATACGACCGCGACGAGCCCGGTGCGATACGCCTGATCGCCGCGAAGCCGTCTAAGAAAGTCCACTGTGCTCCGGTTGCCGCAACATCCAGAATCTGTCGGGAAGAATGTCGGCCAGCGCGTCCGCGACGCGCGCGGCCACCTCTTCCGCGCTGCCGCGCGCGTCCACGCTCACGATCCGGCCGCACTCCGGGTGCTCCGCCGACCACTCATCGGTCGCGAACGTCGTGAATGCGCGGCCGATCCGCTCGTGAAACTCAGCGTCGAGCTGCTCCATCCGGTCACTACTCCCGCGGCCGCTGGCGCGTTCCAATCCGCTCCGCACGGGATAGTCGAGGATGACCGTGAGATCGGGCACCAGACCGCCGGTCGCGAGCTTGTTGGCCCCGCGCACTTCCTCTTCGGGCAATCCGCGTCCCGCGATCTGATACGCGTAAGTCGAAAGGAAGAACCGGTCGAGCACCACCACCTTGCCGGCCGCTATCGCCGGCGCGATCTCGCGCCCGCACAGCTCCGCGCGTGAAGCCATGAACAGCAGCGCCTCGGCGGCGGGCGATATCTCGTTGCCCGGGCGGAGCAGGATCTCGCGGATCTGGTCGCCAACGGCGGTACCGCCCGGCTCGCGGAACGAGACAGCGGTGATGCCAGCGTCTTTCAGGCGGCACAGCAGCAAATCCACCTGCGTGGACTTACCGACTCCCTCCGCGCCTTCGAAGACGACCAGCCCGCCGGCGGACATCGATCAACCGAGCGTGATGATGGAACTCGCCGCGCCCTTCTTCATGCCGTCGAGGATCCAGCCGTTCACCTGCGCCATCAGCTTGTCGAAGTTCTCCTGGGCCACAATCGCGCTCTGATACACGGGATTCACCTGGATGCGGCCGAGCAGGTCGTCGAGCTGCTGCTCCATCTCCGCGGTGGGCTGCTCGCCGCGCTCCATCATGCGCTGCGCGTCGGTGCGGATCTTCTCCATCTCCTTGAGCAGCGCGACGGCCGTGGCGTCGCCGTTGAGAGCTTCGCCGGAGCGTTTCACCAGCTTGTATTCGTCGGTCTGGCCGATCTGCCGGCCGAGATCTTTCGCTTTTTCCTCGAGCATCGAGTCTCCAGAACGAAATTCGTCCGTTATCGCAGCCGCGCGACGACCACACGGTCGCGGCCGGTGAGGTCGGAGTGTACGGCTATGTCCGTATATCGGCGCTGCGCGCGGACCAGCTCTTCCGCGGCCCGCGCGCGCGTCGAATCGGTCTCCAGCACCAGCCACCCGCCCGGCGTCAGCACCCGATGCGCTCCCTCAATGATAGTCGCGGTCGCGGCCATTCCATCCTCCCCCGACAGCAGCGCCAGCGGCGGCTCCCAGCCGCGCACGTTGGGCGGGAGAGCGCGCATCTCGCCCGCGGCGATGTACGGCGGGTTGGACACCAGCAGTTGCGCTCCTATCCCGAGGACGGGCGCCAAAAACGAGCCCAGCCGCAGCTCGACGGGCGCGCGCAGAACCGGTCTCAATCGCGCAAGGTTGGCCGCTGCGGCCTCGATAGCGTCCGCCGAGACGTCGGTCGCTATCACTCTCTCGAACGAGCCCTCCAGCGCCAGCGAGAGCGCGATCGCCCCGCTCCCCGTGCCGACGTCCACCGCAATGCCTCCCCCACTGCCGGCCACCTTCAACGCCCAATCGACGACGACTTCGGTTTCCGGCCGCGGAATCAGCACTCTCTCGTCAACCTGAAGCTCGAGATGCCGGAAGTACGCCTTGCCCTCGGCGTACTGCCGGGGCCGTTCGCTGCTAGCTGCTAGCTGCTGGCTGCCAGCTGTCATGCCAGCCGCTCCTCCACTTCCGCCTCCACCAGCGCATCCACCAGCGGCTCGATCCCGCCGTTCAGCACGCGATCCAGCTCGTGCAGCGTGAAGTTGATCCGGTGATCGGTTACGCGGTTCTGCGGAAAGTTGTACGTGCGGATCTTGGCCGACCTGTCCCCGGTCCCGACCTGCGTCTTCCGCATCTTCGATCGCTCGGCTTCCTGCTCGGAGACGCGCAAGTCGAGCAGCCGCGCGCGCAGGACTTCCATCCCCTTGAGCTTGTTCTGGAGCTGCGATTTCTGGTCCTGCTGGCTGACGACGATGCCGGTTGGCAGGTGCGTGATTCGTACAGCCGAGTCGGTGGTGTTCACGCTCTGACCGCCCGGGCCCGAGGAGCGGAACACGTCTATGCGAAGGTCCTTGTCCTCGATCTTCACGTCCACTTCAGCGGCTTCGGGGAGCACGGCTACAGTAGCGGCCGACGTGTGGATTCGTCCCTGGCTCTCGGTCACGGGGACGCGCTGCACGCGGTG
>JANLGX010000485.1 GCA_024654005.1 Gemmatimonadaceae bacterium
ACACCATGGTGTCCATTCCACCCACGGGGAGGGCGAACATCCCCGGTGCGTCCCAGCTCGCGAGCGTCGTGTTCAGCCCCAGCTCGGCGGCGCGGAACGCCCGCTCGTGCACCAGCGCGCCTCGGCTGATCTGGTTCTCCTGCGTGGAGACGAAGAACACTCCCGCGATTAGCGCTCCGATCACTACAATGCCGCCCAGCGCGGCGATGATGGCTATTCCCTTCCGTTTGGTCCTCATCAGAACACCTCCATCCATGCCCGCTCGACAATGCGCTTCGGCGGAATGGCAGTTTCCAGCGCCTTGTTGACCGCACAGCTCGAATAGGTGATCAGCGCGGTTCCCAGCACACTGTTCGTGCCCCCTGAAAGGTTGGCCGCGGCCAGCGCTCCATTGACGACGTTCGTTCCCTTCGAACTGATCGTGCCTCGTACGACTATCGGACCGTTGAATGAGAAATTCCCGGCCAGTTCGAGATTTCCCTCCACAAACAGAATCCCCTGCCCCGACCCGGAAGTGAGCGACAGCGTCGAAGTCGGGCCCTTGGCATAGATGATCGGGAAATGATTTTCGCAGGCACCGCCGGCGGGGCCTCCCCAGTTGTGCTTCCACGCGTAGTCGCAGCTCCCGTCCGGGTTTAGCTTGGGGCCCACGGACGTGGCCTTTTCCCCGGGGTCGTAGATCTTGGATGCGTACTTCGTCACGGTAGACCAGTTCTCGTCGCCATACTCGAAATACGTAGCCGTATCGGCGGCATCGGCAGTGGTCAGCGCGGGCGGCGCGCCCGCCAGGCACGTGTTGCCTGGGCAGCCGACCATTGTCAGTGCACCGTCGAAGGCAATGCCGGCCAGGGTGTCGGCCGACGGGGGGCACGACGTCCAGCCCGGGGGATTGGCGTCGAATCCGGTGATGAGAGAGCTTCCGCCGGCTTTGGAATCGCCGCGGACGGTCAGCGCGCCGGGCCAATCGAATTTCGGGACGCTCGAACGAACCAGCAGCGCCGTTCGCCTGCGCGCCGAACCCTGAATGCCCCCGAACGCCGTGCCGGTGGATCCTATCAGGAAGGTGGTCGCGTTCAGCCGGGTGATCGTCACGGTGTCGCGCCAGCCCTTGGCGCTCGAGTCGTACACTGTCTGCGTCGTACCGCCGATCGGGAGCTGCAACAGCGACGCGTTGCTCCAGCTCGCCAGGGTCGTGTTTAATCCGAACTCAGCCGCGCGGAACGCCCGCTCCTGCACGAAGGTGTTCGTGCCGACCCGCAGCTCCTGGTTGGACGTGAAGAACACGCCCGCGATCAGCACGCCGATGATGACGAGCCCGCCGAGCGCGGTCGCCATGGCGATCCCCGCGCGATCGCGAGCCGCTCCGGCCAATCGTGCGAAGGGCATCCCTACTGCCGGTTACGGATGGCCACGCTGAAGCGCAGCGAGTCGCCGACGTAAGTGTTCTTGTATCCGCCCATGTCCACTACCCCTTGAGTCTGTCCCCGCACGACGATACTGATCTGCACCACGGCCGCGGGGAGCGCGGTGGCCGCTCCGGCGGCGTCCTGATAACTGAACGAAACGCCGGCCGTGCCGCCACCGGCGGGGAGAAACGGACCGGCGATCGGCTGCGGAGCGCCGCCGCAGGCGGGCGCGCAGTAGCCCAGGTACCAAGACCCGTCAGCCGCCTTATAAAGGATGTACTGCGTCCGACGCACGAACCGCATCGGCGCACCCACCTGAATGGTGGCGGAAAGCGCTCCGTCGAGGGCGAAGGAGTAGCGGGACGAGACGTCGCCGCCGGTGAGCGCCAGGCAGTCGAGGTTGGAGGTGCCGGGAGCCGCGGTGATTCCGTACGCGCGCCATGCGTCGTCGCTCGCCGCGTCCAGCAGCCCGTCATCGTACACGAACACCGTGTCGCCGGCCTGCGGAGTCATGCTGAAGCTCGCCAGCGTGTTGCCGTTCGCGAGCACCAGCGGCGGCACGACGATCGTGTTCGCCGCGAGATTCGGCGGGAGAACGCACGCGACCGCCTGGCCGATCGTCGCCCGGAAGGTCATCGACGTGTCGGTTATCTCCAGGATGTCGCCGCCGATCGTGGACACGCCGCGAAGGTCCGACGGAATGATGCCCGCCGCCTGCCGGATCTGGCTGCGCGTCTCGATGAGATCCGCCGTGCCGCGATAGAACCGCTGCTGCCTGACCAGCACCGACATCAGCCCGCCGATGACGATCGAGGAGAGCGCGAGAACCACCATGAGCGCTACGAGCAGCCCCACACCGACGGC
>JANLGX010000486.1 GCA_024654005.1 Gemmatimonadaceae bacterium
TGCTCCTCCTATGGGGCGGCGTTCGTGTCCTTGCCGACAACCCGTGAGAGCCAGGCTGCCCAGACATCGCAGAGCCAGGGGCCAAAAGGACGCCGGTGCGTGTTGAACGTGCGTGCGTGCTCGTCTCGCAGGGACTCCAGCAGGTCGTCAGGGACGTTGAGCGTGTACTTAGGCATCGCGGTGTCCTCCCAGTCCGACACCCCTGTCAGTCCCCAGACCAGCAGCCGCGCGCTCCGCGTAGTGGGCCTCAATGTCAGCGTCGATAGCGGCGCGTGCGTCCGCCAGCGTGCGGTATCCGCTCCCAGGCGTCTCCGCATAGCGCATACCCGTAATGTGGTAACTCACGATCTGCCAGCGCTTGCTCTCGGCGTATACGCTCCGCACGATCTGTTCGCCCTTGTACCAGTGCTCTTTCGTCGCCATGATTGCTACTCCTCGCTGCTGTATTGCTGATATGGGGAGTATGGCACAGGTGGGGGAGCGTGTCAATCAGGCAGACATTGCAAAAGCGTAACAAAAGGCGCTGTGCATGCTGTACGTGGTAGAATCGCAAAAGTGAAAACGGCGAATCAGAAATCAGTTCGCGGCCCTAACGGCGGCGCACGTCCCGGCTCAGGCCGCAAGAAGAAGTCGGTCAAGTTCGCCGACCTCAAGACGATCACTGATGCCGAGCTGGAATCCATCGTCCGCGACGAGGTGCCCGTCGCTATGCGTGAGCTGGTGCGCGGCGTGCTGATGGCCGAGAACACGAAGAACGGCCCGCGAACCTACTCCCGAGCCCCTGACCTCGGAGCGATCATCGCCTGCCTCGACAGGACATTCGGCAAGCCAAAGGATCGAGTAGAGCACAGTGGCCCTGACGGCGGCGCGATCCCGCTCATCATCAACCCGCCCCACGATTGAAGTCACCCCGTCACGGAAACAACATGACTTCATCCACGCGGACGATCAGGTGTTGCTCTATCGCGGTGCCATCGCTTCGGGGAAGACGGTCGCCGGCGGCGTGCGAATGCTGATGCGCCGCCTCAAGTATCCCGGCACGGTAGGGATCATCGGTGGCCCGTCGTGGGACCAGCTCAGGGACGGCACGATGCGAACCCTGCGCCGGCAGATGCACGAGAGTTGGATCGCCTACGAGAACAAGGTCGAGCACCACTGGGTGCTGACCAACGGCTCGGAGATGATCTTCCGCACACTGGCCGACCCCGACGTACTCCGCGCGCTGGAGGCACACGATCTCTGGGTCGACGAAAACGCCATGTGCTCGCCGGAAGTGCTCGACGTGGGTCTCGGTCGTCTGCGCTTGCCCTATCCTCAAGACCCGACGTTCAAGCATTCGTGGTGGGGAACAACGACGCCGCGGGCGATGGATTGGACGCTCGGAGTATTCGGAGAGCAGGGCAAAGACGGCTACGGAGTCGTTCACTCCACGATCTATGACAACCGCGCCAATTTGCCGCTGGGCTACATCGAGCGGCTAGAAGAGAAGTACAAGGGCACGCCCTTCTTCGAGCAGGAGCTGCTTGGGCTCTACACAGCGTTCGAGGGCCTCGTGTACCCGATGTTCCGGCGCGAGAAGCATGTGCGCCGGCCGGACTGGATGCTCTCGGACTCTGACCGGATCGTTGTCGGTGTGGACTTTGGCGGCACGGCCGACCCCTCGGCGATGACGCTGATCGGTGAGCGGCATAATCGCCAGCACCAGTTCGCCGAGTTCTACAAGGTCGGCGCGACGCTGGACGACATGCTCGCCAGGCTGGCCGAATGGACTGTGTTAACCAAACGATCGGCGAAGCAGATCACTGTTGTCTGTGATCCCTCTGGCACGGTGCTGACGCCGACGATCGGCGCTCGGGGGTACACGGCCAAACCGGCTGAACGCGACAAGCTGGCAGGGTTGAAGCTCACGGCCCAACGGCTGACGGGACTGGGAGGCGTGCCGCAGTTCACCGTTTCGCCGGAGTGCGTCTACACGATTATCGAGTTCGGGCAATATGTCTGGTCCAAGAAGCGCGAGGGAGAGACGGGCGTCGTATACTTCACGAAGGTACCGATCGACCACCACGCCGACGCACTGGACTGCGACCGGTACGCGCTGATGGAACTGGGAACGACGGCGGAGTACAAGCCTGTGCGGCTGCCGGGAGGGCGCATGGTGATGGGCCGATGAGCGTCGAAGAAGCCCGCAAAACGATCCACGACGGGTGGGTTGATATGTGCGATAAGATCGAGGGTGAGTGGGGCAGCGGAGATCCCGCGCGCGTAGCCGCTGATGAAATCGATATCACGGGCCTCCTCGACCGCCTCATCCTCGAAGTGC
>JANLGX010000487.1 GCA_024654005.1 Gemmatimonadaceae bacterium
CGCTCCTACCCGCGGATAGTCGGCGAGACCGGCGGCAAGGATTTCATCGTCGCGCATCCGTCGGCGGATCCGGTGGCCGTCGCGGTGGCGATCGTGCGCGGCGGATTCGAGTACCAGGGGCAGAAGTGCTCCGCCGTGAGCCGCGTGTACATCCCGGAATCGCTGTGGAAGGAGGTTCGCGACAGAACCGTCGGCATGATCGAGGAGATCCGGATGGGCGACGTGACGGACTTCCGGAACTTCATGGGAGCGGTGATCGATCAGCGCGCGTTCGAGAAGATCAGCAGCTATCTCGAGCGCACTCCCGATCACGACGTGCTCGCCGGCGGGAACGCCCACGGCGAGGAAGGCTGGTTCATCGAGCCCACGCTGATCCAGGCGAAGAAGCCCGACAGCCGGCTGCTGTGCGAAGAGATCTTCGGTCCCGTGGTCACGGCGTACGTCTATCCGGATTCAAAGTGGTCCGAAACGCTGGATCTCGTGGACGGCACCTCGCCGTACGCGCTGACGGGCGCCGTGTTCGCGCGCGACCGCGCGGCGGTGCACGAGGCGAGCATGCGGCTGCGCAACGCGGCCGGGAACTTCTACGTCAATGACAAGCCGACCGGCGCGGTAGTGGGACAGCAGCCCTTCGGCGGCGCGCGCGGGTCCGGCACGAACGACAAGGCGGGCTCGATGCTCAACCTCGTGCGCTGGGTGAGCGCACGCTCGGTGAAGGAGACGTTCTCTCCGCCGCGCGAGTTCGGCTATCCGTTTATGGAGGAGAAGTGATTGGTGATTAGTGATTGGTGATTAGTGAACGGCGAAGACAATTGAATGAAAACGCAGTTACTAATCACTCATCACTAATCACTCCTAGAACCGCGCCTCGAGATACAGGTATCCTCGCACGCCGCGATCCGGGCGGATGCCTTTCGCGATGTCGAAGCGCACGAGGCCGTCGAGGAACGACGCGCCGACGCCCGCGCCGCTGATCGGAGTTCCCGGAGAGCTGAAGTCCGCGCGGTCGCCCGCCCAGCCGAGATCGGCGAACAGCACCGGCCGCGCCAGCACGAACGAGGAGCCGAGCTCCGCGCGCGCGAGCCAGTAGGAATTCCCGGCGCGCGCAGCCGGTGACTGCCCGCGCACCGTGTGCGCCCCGCCGAGAAACCACCAGCGCTGCATCGGCAGCGCGCCGCCCGACGTGCCGCCGCCGAAGGTGAGCGCTCCGTCGGCTCTCGAGCCCAATCCGTGCGAGACGGTGAAATCCGCGGCGGCGCGCGAGTAGTCGAACGAGCCCGCGGCGCCTTCGACGCGGATGTCGGACAGCAGCCGCCAGCCGTGCGGATCGAGCCCGCGCGAGCCGACATGGCGGAGCGACAGTCCCCCGATCGTGCCGTTGGTGGCGTCGATGTTTTCCCCGAACCTGCGGCCGCTGATGGCCCGCGGGAGCGATACCGACGTCTCGGTTACCGCGTCGGAATGGTGCTCGACGAACAGTCGCGAAACGATCCCGCGGGATCCCTCGGCGGGACCACGCGTCAGCTCCGCGCCCCAGGCGCGATAGTAGAATCCTTCGTCGCGCCCCAGCAGCAGCGCTGACACGGAGTTGCCGAACCCGAGCGGATCGCCCCAGTCATTCGACGCAGCAAGCCGGCGGTATATCCCGACGCCCACATCCGTGCGGCCATTGCTGCGCAGCAGGGACAGCTCAGCGTTCGGCTCGAGGTCGGCCAACCCCAGTCGCACGGACGCCTGCGCGGTGTATCCGCCGCCGAGCGACTGTCGCGCCGCGACTCCGGTTGAAAGCCCTTCGATGCGATTGTACCGCGACATGCCGAGTCCGTACCGCAGGTCCACCGGCCCCCGCACGTAACCCGCCTGCGCCGCGAGGCCGAGCGCGCGGTTGGTCAGCTCCTCGAGCTCGCTCGAGGAGAAAACCTCTTCGCCGGGGTCGTACGGCGAAGCCGGCAGCTCGGGTGACCGCGCCAGCGCCAGCGAATCGCACGGCACGCTGACGGAGACCGCCAGCGTGTTCTCGAACCGGGAGACGACCCGCTCGCGGCTCTCACCCGGCGCGCACGGCGCGCGTCTGGCTGCACGGCGTGCTGCCACGGCGGCGGTATCAGCCCTCGAGGTATCCGCCGGCGTCACGACGACCGGCGCGAAATCGGTCGTACCGTTCACCTCGTCGTACGTGAAGCTCTGCTCGAGCTTGAACGGCACGCGCATTATTCCCACGTGGGCCGAGCCTTCGAGCATCTGCAGCCGCGGCAGCCAGAACCGCCCCTCGTGCAGCCCGTACTCGACCGCCACGACCGACACCGTCGCGGTCATCGGATTCAGCGCCGAGCAGATGAGCCGCGGCGCATCGCAGCCTTCGCCCTCCTCTTCCTCCTCGACCTTCCAGATGTCCATCGGCTCGGACATGCGGTACACGGCGCGCACCAGCCGGCCCGTTGCGTCGTCGAACCAGAGCGAGGCGACGCTGACGCGCCAATCCGGCCTGCGCGGCCGGACGCGCAGCTCGCGCACGCTGATCCGGGTCTCGCCGCCGATGCGGAACGACAGGGAGTCGCCCGTCTCGTACGTGTAGTACGCCTCGGCGCCACGCGCGAGCGGGTTCACCATGTCGCTGTCCACCACGTCCAAGCGCGCGAGCGAAGATCCCCACAGCGGCTCGCGGCCCGGGAAGTACGGAATCGCCGGGATGCTGCTCAGCTCGGCGTCGATCCCTCCGCTCTTCCCCAGCATCGGCGCGGTTGTGCGCTCGCCCAGCACCTGCACGCGGGCGCCGCGGTCGCGGCGCCATTGCACGCGGGTGACGCGCTCGTACCGCGCCAGTAGTCGTTCGCGGCCAAGTCGCGTGAGCGACATCCCGATGCTCGCCCGCTCCCGCGTCTTGGAATCGTAGCCGAGCAGCGCCGAATCGTCCGCCACGCGCGCGCTTCGCGCCCGCTCGAGCGTGGCGCGCGCGAGCGGATCGGAAAACGCGGTGCGCATGTGCTCCGCCGTCACCGGAATGATCCTCGCGCGCCGCCGCGCGTCACGGATCGAGTCCCGCGCGGCCCGGCCGGCCTCTCTCACCGCGGCCGCGCTGTCCGCCTTCTGCCGCGCGCGCTCCAAGGCCGCCGAGTCCTGCTTCGCGCGGCCGCCGATGCTCACGGTCACGCCCTGGCTCAGCGCCAGGGCGGCCGCGAATGCCAGTGCCGGAACGATCATCTGCGCCGGGACGGGATGCCGACCGACACGCCGAGCTGCCAGATCACGAAGTCGGTCTTGGTCCGCGCGGGGAACAACGTCACGGATCCGTCGTCGTTGTCCTGAATCCCGCCTTCGGGCAGATACGTCGCCTCACCGCCGTAGTAATACTTGCCGCCCAGCGTCAGCATCGCCGTGGACGCGCGGCCGCCGATAGGAACGTAAAGTCCGCCGCCGAACACGACCGCCGACGAGAAGTCGCTCGCGTTTTCGGTGGTAGCGAACGTCTCCGAGGTCTGCCGGTCCTCGATCGCGGAAGTCGTGCGGAAATTCGTGATCGCGAACGAGGCGTTGGCGTACGGCCGGATTGGACCGGCCGGAAACGTGAACTGCGGCCCGATGCCGAGCCAGCCGATCATGTTGGTCGTGACGACGTCCGCCGCGATGCGGCCGCTGAAGTCGAACGCGACCGGCATGCGCTCGCGCCCGTACTGCAGTCCGCCGATTTCGGCCCGGACCCCGAACATCCCCGCGGGATCCAGCCGGAGCATGCCGCCGGCGTTGAAGCCGTAGCCCTGGTCCACGTAGTTGGCGAACTCGCCCTTGGGCTTGGAGACGACGACGTCGCCGAAGACGACGAACCGTGGAACGGCGGCGCCCCGTCTCTGCCGGTCGGCCTGGGCCTCCGGCGCGGACGCGGCCACCACCAAGAAGGCGAGCGGCACGAACGCGAAGATCGGTCTCATGGTTCCCTCCTTACGGCTGTGAGCGCTCCAGGATTCAGCGCCGCCGCACATGGCCGCGCCGCCCGCCGCGCCGTAAAAGCATGGCTGATGCCGATGCTCGGCCGTCGCCCATCACCTTAGGCACCAATGAGATGGCAAAAGTTCCGGCGGGGGCGCCGTACGCGAAGTGACACCCTATCGCTACAATTAGCGTCCCCTACTGGCGACAGGAACAGATGACGGGCGGTGCACCGCGACTCAAGCTTCTCTCGGCGTTCGCCGCCGTGTATCTCATCTGGGGCTCGAGCTACCTCGCGATCATATGGGGACTCGAGACGATGCCGCCGTTTCTGCTCGGAGCCGCCCGGTTCATTGCGGCCGGCTCGATCCTCTACGCGATCGCGGCCGCGCGCGGCGGCGCCAAATTCTCCCGCCGGCAGCTGCTCAACGCTTCGGTCGTCGGCGCGTTGCTGCCGTTCCTCGGAAACGGGTCGCTGATCTGGGCGCAGCAGAAGATCCCGTCGGGGATCGCGGCTTTGATCGTCGCGACGGTGCCGCTGTGGATGGTGGTCATCCAGACGATCGTCGAGCACGTGCGGCCGGGTCGCCAGATCTGGACTGGAGTCGGCCTCGGAATCATCGGCCTGGCGATCCTCGTCGGGACGGGCGGCGAAGTCCCGGGTGCCATTCACGTACCGTCCGCTCTGATTCTGTGCGGCGGATCGATCGCGTGGGCGACCGGATCCATCTACTCGCGCAACGCCGATCTCCCCGATTCGGGTCTCGCTTCGGCCGCGCTGACGATGCTCGCGGCCGGCGTCTTCTTCTCCGCGGCCTCGTTCGCCGCGGGAGATCATCGAACGGTCGACCTCGCGGAAGTCTCGCTGCGATCGGTTGTCGGGCTGGCGTACCTGGCGATCTTCGGATCGGTCATCGCGTACAGCGCGTACATCTGGCTGCTCCAGGTGAGCACCCCCGCGCGAGTCGCCACCTATGCGTACGTGAACCCCGTCATCGCTGTCTTTCTGGGCTGGGCGTTCGCCGGCGAGCCGATCTCCGTCCGGACGATGGTCGCCGCGGGAGTGATCCTGGCGGCCGTAATCCTGATCACGACGGCCCCGCAGCCCGCCAAACGCGCGTTACCGGACGTTACCTGAGGGCTCCAACCTTCGGCCGGTATCCCCCTGTCAAAACTTTAGCGGCATAGCCGCGTAGGGAGGCCGTACCCAACAACTCTGGAGAGACCATGCATTTCACTCTTCTGACCGCCACGCTCCTGCTGGGCGCGGCTCAGAGCGCGCTGGCCCAGAGCTCCGACCAATGCCGCCACGAGGCTCAGCGCACGGCCAACGTCGATGCGGCGGGGGCCCGCCTTCTGACGGTCACGGCCGGCGCCGGCTCGCTCCGGATCGAAGGCAAGGCCGGCCTGGATCGCGTGGTCATCCGTGGGCGCGCCTGCGCCTCCGACGCCCGCCTGCTGGAGGAGATCGAGCTTCGCGCGGAGCGGAGGGGCTCCGACATAGTCGTCGAGGGCATGGCGCGCGTCGAGGGCTGGAGCTTCACCGGAATGCGGTACGCGAGTCTGGACCTCGTCATCGAAGTCCCCGCGCGGATGGCGGCCCAGATCACGGACGGCAGCGGGAGCATCGACATCTCCAACCTCGGCGCAGTCAATATCACGGACGGCTCCGGCGAGATCACCGGCAGCGATCTCCAGGGCGAAGTGCGAATCGAGGACGGCTCGGGCAACATCAAGCTGACCGACCTTGGCGGCGCCGTGAACATTCACGACGGGTCGGGCTCGATCGAGCTGCGCAACATCGGCGGGCTAATCGACATCACCGACGGCTCCGGTGAGATCGACGTGCGGACCGCGAGGAACAGCGTTCGAATCAGCGACGGGTCCGGCGGCATCGAAGTGGCCGACGTCGATGGCGACTTCACGGTCACTCGCGGTGGCTCGGGCGGGATCGGCTACAGCAACGTGAAGGGCAGAATCGACATCCCCGATCGACGGGTCCGGCGAACCGAGGCTCTGTAGGGCTCCTGCCCCTCGCGGCGGCGCGGCTCCAGACTAGTCTTGTGGGCAGTCGAGACAACGGAGCCGCAATGCCGCAAGCGAGTGATCTGGCCGATGCCACGGTGGGCCAGCTGCTGATCCCGGTCGAAGACCTGGACCGCGCGATCCCGTACTACCGAGACACCCTGGGGCTGAAGTATCTGTTCTCCGCCCCGCCGCAGATGAGCTTCTTTCAGGCGGGGAGCGTCAGGCTGCTCGTGGGTGTGCCCGAAGCCGGGCAAGCGCGTGGGCGGGGATCAGCCGTCTACTTCAAGGTCCCCGACATCCACGCCGTGTACGCCACGCTGAAAGAGCGTGGCGTCGCGTTCCCTTCCGAGCCGAAGCTCATCCATAAGACTCCGGCTTCAGAGCTGTGGCTGGCGGAATTCCGGGATCCGGCTGGAAATCAGCTGGCCTTGATGAGCGAAATCGCGCCATGAGCCACTCGCGCCACTCGTCCAGGATCTCGTAGAAAGTCGGGATCACCAGCAGCGTCAGGAAAGTCGAGGTGATCACGCCGCCGATCACCGCGCGGCCCAGCGGCGCGCGGAACTGCGCGCCCTCCCCGCCGCCGATCGCGATCGGCAGCATCCCGGCGACGAGCGCCAGCGTGGTCATGATGATCGGCCGCAGCCGGATCGCGCCGGCCTGAATCAGCGCGTCGCGCAGCGACAGCCCTTCGCGCTCGCGCGCCCATTTCGCGAAATCGATCAGCAGAATCGCGTTCTTCGCGACGATCCCGGACAGCAGGATCACACCGATCAGGCTCATGAGGTTGATCGTGCCGCCGGTCAGCAGCAGCGCCAGCATCACGCCGATCAGCGACAGGGGCAGCGACACCATGATCGCGAGCGGGTCCACGAAAGACCCAAACTGCATCACCAGGATCAGGTACATCAGCAGGATCGCCACGCCCAGCGCAGCGAAGATTCCGCCGAACACCTCCGCCTGGTCCTCTGTCTCTCCGCCCTGCGTGATGGTCACGCCGGGAGGGAGCGGGACATCGTCTATGCGCTGCTCTATGTCCTTCATGACTGCGTTCACCGGCTTGCCGCTGGTGTTCGCTTCGACCGTCACGACCACGTCGCCGTCGAGGTGATCGATTTGCGCGGGCCCGATGGACTGCTCCACCCGCGCGAGCTGGCCGAGCGGCACGATCGCGGGCGGCCCTCCGGTAGAAGCACCCGAGAGTACGATCGGGAGCTGCCGGAGGTCGTCGACTCGCTGTCTCGCCTGCGGCACCAGCCGCACGGTCACCTCCCGCGTCTCGCCGGAAGGATCGACCCAGTCCCCGGTCTTGATGCCGGCGAACGCCGGACGCAGCGATTGGGCGATCTCACCGACCGTCACGCCCATCGCTCCGGCCAGACTCCGGTCGATCTCGATGTCGACCTCCGGCTTCTGCCCCTTGGTCGAGAGCTCCACGTCCACGGCGCCCGCGGCTTTTCTCACCTCGGTTGCGATCGCCTCCGCCGTGGCGGTGAGCGTAGTCGCGTCCGCGCCGCGGACCTGCAGCTGAATCTGCTTCTCGCCTCCGCCCCAGTCCGTAGTCGTCACCGCTGATGTCATGCCCGCGATCTGCTTGACCTCCGTGCGCAGCGCGCTCGCCAGCTCCTCGGCGCTCGTCTCCCGCTCGCCGCGGGGCGACAGCTTCCCGTAGACGATTGCCTCGTCCACCGCGCCGGTGGCCGCACCGAGCGTCGTGTACGAGTACAGGACTTCCGGGTGGCCCCGCAACAGGCGCGCCGCCTCCTCCGCCTTCACGCGCGTGTAATCGAGGTTCGACCCGGGCGGTGTCTTCACCTCCACGAAGATCTCGGACGTGTCGTCTTCCGGCCAAAAGGCCCCGCCGATGATGCCGGTGGCCGGGAGAGCCAGAGCCACGACAAACGATCCAATGGCGATGCCGACCATCGCCGCGCGGTGATCCAGCGCCCAGCCGATGACCTTCTTGTAGCGAACCGCGAGCGAATTGAACCAGGTGTTGAACCGGTCCAGCACGCGCGAGATGGGGTTGCGCCGCTCGTGCGCCTCCAGCTGCGGATCGGCCCAGTACGCCGACAGCATCGGATCGAGCGAGAAGGAGACGAACAGCGAGACGAGCACGGACGACGCTATGGTGAGCGCGAACGGCTTGAACCATTGTCCGGCGAGGCCGTAGATGAACCCGATCGGCACGAACACCGCGACGATGGAGAAGGTCGTCGCGGCTACAGCGAGCCCGATCTCGTCGGTGCCCTCTTTCGCGGCGCGCATGTGATCCTTTCCCATCTCGATATGCCGCACGATGTTCTCGCGCACCACGATCGCGTCGTCGATCAGGATTCCGATCGCGAGCGAGAGGCCCAGCAGCGACATCGTATTGAGCGTGAAGCCGAACGCCCACACCGCGATGAACGCCGCCAGCACGGAGACGGGGAGCGCCAGACCGGTGATGACCGTGGAGCGCCACGAGTTGAGGAAGACGAATACGACGAGCACGGTCAGCATCGCACCCTCGAGCAGCGCCATCTGTACGTCACCCACCGAGTTCTCCACGCGCACGCCTGCGTCGCGCACGACCGTGAAGTCGACCCCGGGAGGGAGCGTCTTCTCCAGCTGGGCGAGCTTCGCCTTGATCCGGTCGCTGACGTCGGTCGTGCTGTAGCCTTGTGCCTTCGTGAGCGCGAGGCCGACGGCCTCGCTCCCGTTGTACATCGCGAGCGACCGCACCTCCTCGCTGCCATCGCGCACGTTGGCCACTTCGCCGAGCCGGATCACGCGACCGCCGCGCTCGGCGACGACGAGCTGGAGGAAATCCTCCGGACGCTCGAGCCGCCCCTGAAGGCGAATCGTCCGCTCATCCAGCGTCCCCGTCAGCCGCCCGACGGGGACGGCGAGGTTCTGGGACTGCAGCGCGCCGACTACCTGCGTCACGCTCACGCCGGCGGAACGGAGCGCGTCGGGCCTGAGCTCCACGGTCAGCTCCCGCTGCACGTCCCCGAACAGCTGCACCTCGGCCACGCCCGACACTCCGCGAAGCTGGCTGACGATGTCGGGGTCCACGATCCGCGTCAGCTGCGCGGGCGTGTAGGCCGGTGACACGAGCGCCACCTGCACGATCGGAAACTCAGTGGGATCGAACCGCTGCAGGAGCGGCTCCTCCATCTCGAGCGGCAGGTCGATCCGGATCGCCGAGATCGCGTCGCGGATGTCCTGCGTGCCCTCCTGCAAGTTCTTCTCGAAGACGTACTCGACGAGGATCTGCGCGAAGCCGTCGAACGCGCTCCCGTTGATCTCCTTCACCCCGGAGATCCCCTTGATCGCGTCCTCGACCGGGTTCAGCACTTCCCGCTCGACCGTAGTCGGAGATGCTCCCGGATACGGGATGCCGACGAATACGAACGGCGGATTGACCTCGGGGAACTCGTCGGTCTTGAGCTGCGCGAGCGCGAACAGACCGAACACGACCAGCGCGACCGTCGTCACCACGGTTATGAGCGGGCGCCTGATCGCGAAGTCGGAGATCATCATGGCTGATTCGCTCCGCCGGCGGGAGCGGCAGGCGCCGGCGGCGCAGGCCGCAGCGCCGTATCACCGATGGCCGCGACGATTCGCACGGGAGTGCCCGGCGTGATTCCTCGCGCCGCGCCGATGAGCAGCGTGTCACCGGCGAGCAGTCCCGCCGTGATCTCCACCAGCTCGCCTGCCTCGTCCCTCGCCCCCAGCGCTACGTTCACGCGCTCCACTATTCCTCGCTTCACGCGCAGCGCGGCGGGCGCCGAGCCGCGCTCGTCTATTGCCGCGTCGGGCGCCACCAGCCCGTTACGCGTGCTGGTCGACAGCCTGCCCGTCGCCTGCAGTCCGCCGACGAGCGCGCGGCCCGCGTTCGGGATCGACGCGACGATCTGCACCTGCCGCGTCACGGGATCCACGACCGGGCTCACGCGCGTGACGCGGCCGAGAAACTCGCGCGTGCCGTAGCCGCTGACCGTGAACTTCACCGGCAGGCCGACCCGCACGTCGGTCAGCTGCTCCACGGGAATCGCGGCCTCGAGTCGCATGCTGGCCGGATCCACCACCGTGTACAGCAGCGTCCCCGACTGCACGACGTCGCCGGCGGAGACGCTCTTCTGGCCGATGACGCCCGCGAACGGCGCGCGCACGGTCGCGTTACCGAGCTGCTTGGCCGCCGACGCCATGCGCGCCCGCGCATCGGCCAGCATCGCGCGCGCGTTGGTCACGGCCGCTCGCGCCATCTCCAGCTCGCGCTCCGCGATCGCACCCGCCTCGTACAGCCGCCGGGCTCTCTCCAGCTCGCGATTGGCTATGGAGTACGAGTTCTCCGCCGCCGTCACGGCCGAGCGCGCCGACAGATAAGCATCGTCGCTGCCGCCCGCCTCGATCCGCGCGAGCACGGTCCCGGCGGCGACCGACTGGCCCTGGTCGACGTACGTCTGCAGCACGCTGCCGGCCATCTGCGACCGGACGCTCGCCTCCCGCTCGTGCCGCAGCGTGCCCGAGAACGCGGGGCCGGAAGTCAACGGCTGCGCTCTCACGACGACGAGATTCTCCTGTCCTACGCTCACGGGCTGGGTGGCCGTCGCCGCCGCGGCGTCGTCCGCGTCGCCCCCGCAGGCGGAAAGAGCTGCCGCGGCCAGAGCGAGAAATGCGACCCGGCGAAAGGTGTATGCGATCATGGAATCGTGGTTCCCGGTATCTGTTGTTGTGCCGACTGCTGTGCCTGCGGCTGCGTGGTGTTGCTGCGTGGCGGCTCGGGCGGCGGCGCCTGCTGCACCGGCAGCTGGATTCCCGCCGACTGCAGCTGCAGCGGTAGATCCTGCAGCAACGCCACGCGCACTATCGCCAGCTGGAGATTGCGCGCGGCGGTCGCCCGATTCACCTGCGCCTGCTCGAGCAGCAGCCTGGAGTCGTCCAGCTCGAGCTGCGTCGAGATTCCCTCGCGGTACCGCACCTGCGCGATGCTGTAGGCGCGCTCCGCCTGCTCGGCGGTGCCCGCGCTCGCCTCCCACGCCCCGCGCGCCTGGGCCAGCGCGGTCTCCTGCACGCGCAAGTCGAGCGCGGCGAGATCGCGCGTCTGCTCGAGCCTCGCGCGCGATTCTTCCAGCGACGCGCGCGCGGCCATCTCCTCGCCGCGCTGCCGCCCGCCGGTAAACAGCGGAACCTGGGCGCCCACTCCCACGGTCCAGTTCTCCCGGAACTCGTTGTTGCCGGGGAAGCCGCTCGTGGGAAACGCCACGCGGCCGTAGTTGGACGTCAGGGACACGGACGGGAGACGCTGCGCGCGGATCGCCCGGAGCGACGCCTGCCCGGCGTCCACTCCCGCGCGCGCCGCCCGCACCGGAGCGCGCGAATCGACGTCGTCGCTAGCAGTGGACAGCGTGATAGGCTCGATGGCGGCGTATACCGCCGCGGTGTCGTCCACCGGAGTCACCAGCCGCACCGGCGCGTCGAGCGGAAGGTCCAGCAGCTGCCGCAGGCGCAGCAGCGCAATCTCCCGCTCGCTCTGCCGCTGCACGAGCACCGGCCGCTGATTGTCACGCGCCACTCGCGCGCGCAACAGCTCGAACTCGGAAGTCCTTCCGACGTCGCGCGCGAGCTGGACCTGCGACACGACGGCGTCCGACTGGCGGAGCGACAGCTCCGCGATCGCCGCGAGACGGGCCGACAGCGCCGCGTCGAAGTACGCCTGCGCCACCGTCAATGCCGCCTGCGCGCGCTCGGAGGCGAGCGTGACTTCGGCCGCGCGACGGCCCGCGCGTGCCGCCGCGATCTGCGAGCGGACGCGCCCCCCGGTGAAGATGCTCTGCGACAGCGACAGGCCGAGGTTGTACTGGTTGGCCGCGCCGAAGCCGAGGTCGCCGAGTCCGCCGAACGGGTTCGTCCCAAGCGCGCAGCGCTGCGCGTCCTCGAGTCCCGCCAGACGCTCGGCCGTCGTCGCCGACGGATCGCGCAGGTACTGCTCGCACGGGCCCGGCGGCCCCGTGGAAGTCGACGTGTCCGGGCTGGAGAGAGCGGAGAACTGCGAGCGCAGAGTCCTGGTGTAGCCGGCCGAGCCGAACAGCTGCGGGAGCAGCTGACTGGCGGCCTGCAGCTCCTGGCCGCGGGCGCGGGTGACGCCCGCGCGCGCAATCCGCACGTCGTGGCTCTTCTGCTCGGCAAGTCGCACCGCTTCCGTGAGCGAGAGACTGATCGCGCCCGCGCTGTCGGTGCGTCCTGGAGGGACGGGATCCTGCGCGGCCGCCGTGGACGCCATCGTCGCCGCCAGCAGCACCGCGACGGCTTGTCGGAGAAGAGCCGAGTCGCGCGTCATCCTCTGGGCGCTCCGGTCGCGTCCGCGAACGCGGAGCGTGTGTGGTCGTCGGCTCCGATCGCGCGCAGGACCAGCTCCGCATACTTGCGCGCGGCCACTTCGGCCGGCGGATAAATCTCAGGCATCATCTCTCGTCCCATCGCGTCGGAGAATAGTGCGCCCATCAATGTGATGGCCGCGACGCGCTCGTCAAAATCGGCGAACGACATCCCTTCTTCCCGCACCCGCCGCAGGTATTCGCACAGCTGGACGAACGCAGCCTGCGGCCCGGCCGCCGCGCACTCCGTCAGCTCGGGGCGCTCCTCTATCTCGCCCATGCACGTGCGAATCATGGAGCGCTTGTCGCGAAGCTGTACCAGCTGGCGTTCGCTCCACTCGCTGAGCTCCGCGGCTGGATCGCGCGGATCCGCCGGAAGCGGTGCAATCTGCTCAGCGGCGGGCAGCACGCGCAGCGCTTCGCCGAGCAGCGCCTCCTTGGAGCCGAAGTGACGGAAGATCGTGACCTCGTTGACGCCGGCTGTCTCGGCGATGCGGCGGGTCGTGGCGCCGCGGAACCCGTGCCTGGAGTACGCCTCCAGGGCAGCGCTTAGAATCGCTTCGCGCGTGGCCGAATGCGTTCCACCGAGAGGGATGTCGAGGTCTTTGTCAGGCACGGGCGGGAAAATACGCGCCTCTAGCACAAATGCAAGTAGTTACTTACTTACATTTGTTTGTGCGAGGGTTGTGGCCCTCAATGGCCTGTTAACTACTGCAAGTGCTTGATCAGGAAGGCCACGCTGCGAGTCCAAGCCTCGTCCGCCGCCCCGCGATTGTGGACCTCGGGCCTCGTGTCGTTGAAGAACGCGTGATCGGCGTCGCAGAAATGGGCACTTACCTCGGCCGCGGAGCCCGAGAGTTTCTCGATGAGCTGCGGCACTACATCAACTGCTTCTGAAGTGCCTGCACGGCGTCGAGGTGGCGCTCGATCGCGGGGGCCGTGAGCTGAATGAACTGCTTGAGCTCGGTGTCGCGCGCCATGCCCATGGCATCGGTGGCAACCTCCAGCATGTCGAGGTGGGCCTCGATCTCGCGATCGACGTAGGCCTTGTCGAAGTCCCTTCCCTGCGGCGTCGCGGTCAGCCGCTGCAGCGACTGGCTGTACTCCGCGGTAAACGTCTCACCCAGGGGAAGATCCGGGGTGACCTCCATTCGCTTCGCCAGCCGCTCGATGCTCACGCGCATCGCGTGGTGGTCGGCGACCATCTTCTTCGCCAGATTACGTACCGCCGCGCTTCCCTTGGTGGCAGCCAACGCCGCTACGCTGCTATCGGTGATGCTGGAGGCGTCGAACAGCGCGATGATGTTGGCGTCGCTGAGCGAGGGTCCTCCGAGGGCGGTATCGGGCTCCTCCGCGTTGAGCATCGCGGTGACCGTGTCGCCTCCGCCGGCGGTGCCGTCGTCGCCACGATCACACGCGAGCAGCATGGCGGCAACCAGAATGAGCGTGCAGCTGCGGAAGGAAGGACGCATGACTTTCTCGGGCCGCCTGGTGATGTTCCGGGGTAAGTGTACCGCCCACCGGAAAGGGAGCAAGTGACGCTTCTGGCCGGTCACATAGGCAAATCGCACACCCCTGGTGCAGACTTCCCGTTGTGAAGCTCACCCCCTGCTCTTTGTTCCTCGCTCTCCTCGCCGCGGGTGGATGCGACGGCGCCCTGGCGGGACGCGTGGCCGTTCAGGCGGATACGGCGGCCGGCGAGGTTCCGCTCCGCGTGGCGGGGCGGGGCGGCGCGGTCCTGCTGGTCGCCGTCCACATCAACGGCTCGGGGCCGTACAACCTCGTGCTCGACACGGGCGCGACCCTCACGTGCATCGACGAGCGGCTGGCGAGGGAGCTGCGCCTTCCCCGAAAGACCGGCGCGGTCGGACTGGGCGCCGGAGTCGGCGGATCGGGCCGCGTCGCGCTGGTCCAGGTCGACTCCATCCGCGCCGGCTCGTCATCCGTGCGGAATCTCACGGCGTGCGTTCTCGACCTCCGCCATCTGCGCGACCTCGGCGCCGGCGGCGTCAGCGGGCTGCTCGGCCTGAATTTCCTGACCGGATTCCACGTGACGCTCGACTTCGAGCAGCGACTGATGACTCTGGCGCCGAAGTAGCGCCACCTCCCGGGCGCCAGCCAGCTAGCTGCTGGCTGCTAGCTGCTAGCTGGCTCGTCGATCCGGCAACATCGCCAAGATGCATGCGAATACTTGCCGGGCCGCGCGGAGGGAGTGAGTATAGCGGGCCGTGAACATGTCTATTTCCGCCGTAGCCGTCGCCGCCCTCGCGGCGTTCGCCACATCGTGCGCTCGCGGCACTGCCGTTCCGCCGACGGTTGGATCGTCGTTCACCATAGCCGCGCCGAACGACAATCGGGTGCCGGCCGGCAGCCTGCGCGATGGCGTCTTGCGCCTCGACCTCGATGCCGTGTGGGCGGGCTGGCGGCCCGACGCGGACGTGGACACCGCGGCGACGGTCCAGGCCTTCGCGGAGCGCGGCACGCTGCCGACGATACCGGGGCCACTCGTGCGCATCCCCGAGGGGACCGAGGTCAGGCTGACGGTCAGGAATCTCATTCTCGATTCCACGCTGATCGTGCACGGCCTGCGCGCCGGCGCCGTCGCTGATGACAGCTTCAGCGTCGCCCCCGGGGCGACGAGAGAGATCGTGTTCACCGCCGCGAACGCCGGCACGTTCCACTACTGGGGTACGACTTCGCACTCAGCTTTGAATCGACGAGTGGGGCGGGACGCGCTGCTCTCGGGTGCGATCGTCGTCGATCCCGCGGGAACGGTTCCCGACCCGCGAGAGAGAGTGTTCGTCATCACGTTGATCGACTACATGTCGGATACCGCCCTTCCGCCTCCGCGCGAAGCGATCTGGGAGATCGCCGTGAACGGCAGCTCGTGGCCGCACACGGAAAGGCTCTCATACGCGATGGGGGACACCGCGCGGTGGCGCTTCATCAACGCGACCGACCGCCCCCACCCCATGCACCTGCATGGATTCCACTTTCTCGTTACGTCGAAGGGCGACGGCAAAGCGGATACGACTTACTCTCCGGATACGCGTCGTCACGCAGTCACCGAGTTCATGGTGCCCGGGAGCACTTTCAGCCTCGAGTGGATTCTTACGCGTCCCGGGAACTGGCTGGTGCATTGTCACATGATCCCGCACATGACGCCATACCCGATGAGGCCGGACAGCACCCGGCTGCATGACGTGCATGCGGTCGAGCAGCATCCCACCGTGTCGATGGCGGGTCTCGTTCTGGGAGTCAGCGTCACCGATCCGCGGGGGAGATACGCGGCGCCCGTCGCGCAACCAGTCGCGACGCACCGGCTCTTCCTTCAGGAATCCCGACCTCAGCCAGGCATCGTCCCGAGGAAGGGATTCGTCCTCCAGCGTGAGGCGGAGCCGGCTCTGGATTCGGTCGAGGTGCCCGGCTCACCGTTAGTGGTTGTGCGAGGACAGCGGAACAGCATCACGATCGTGAACCGGATGCGTACGGCGAGCAGCGTACACTGGCATGGAATGGAGCTGGAGAGTCTGTTCGACGGTGTCGCAGGGTTCAGTGGCGTAGGTAGCGCGCGCGCCCCACTGATCGCGCCTGGTGATTCGTTCACCGTCTGGTTTACTCCGCCGCGCGCCGGCACATACATCTACCACAGCCACATGGATGAGGAGGATCAGCTCTTCTCCGGCATGTACGCGCCGCTGCTGGTGCTGGAGCCCGGCGAGCGGCACGACCCGTCGACCGACCTAACGATGGTGGTAGGAATGGTGCCCGCGATCGGGGGCGGATTTGCTTACGCGCTCAACGGCACCGTTTCGCCGAACCCGATCAGAGTGCAGGCCGGGAAGACATATCGGCTGCGTCTGATCAACATCCTGTTTGCGCCGGCGATCACGGTCGAGCTCAGCGCGGCGGATTCCGCGGTTCAGCGGTGGCGGCTGATATCGAAGGATGGAGCGACAGTTCCGGAGGCGTTCACCGCAGTTCGCCCGGCTCGTATGCGGATCGGTGTCGGTGAGACGTACGACCTGCGGTGGGTGGCACCTGCCGGCGAGTCCCTTCTCAAGATTCAGCCGGGTGCTCGGCCCGGAGAGGCTCCGCTTCCACCGCTGCTGCAAAAGCTCATTAGCCGGCCGTAGGGAGCTGCGGCAATTGCGGCGGCCGGCGCGCGCGGCTGACCGGGGCAGGGATCGGCAAGTGTATAATCCCTATAGCCGCGACCGCGTGAGTGTTGCAGCGACTTCTGCCGCCGTCGCCAATAGCCAATAGCCAATAGCCAACAGCCAATAGCGTCCTTGAGTTCTTCCGATCTCGCCGCGGCGGTCGCCCGCCGGCGCACGTTCGCCATCATCAGCCATCCCGACGCGGGCAAGACGACGCTGACGGAGAAGCTGCTGCTGTACGGCGGCGCGATCCACCTCGCGGGCTCCGTCAAGGCGCGCCGCGCGCAGCGGCACGCGACGTCCGACTGGATGAAGCTGGAGCAGGAGCGCGGCATCTCGGTCACGTCGAGCGTCATGAACTTCGAGTACGACGGGTATCAGGTGAACCTGCTCGACACTCCGGGCCACGAGGACTTCTCCGAGGACACGTACCGTACGCTGGTCGCGGCCGACAGCGCGGTGATGCTGCTCGACAACCGCCGCGGCGTAGAGGAGAGAACCCGGCAGCTGTTCGAGGTGTGTAAGCGCCGGCGTACGCCGATCTTCAGCTTCGTCAACAAGTGCGACCGCGTCGGCGAGGACCCGCTCAAGCTCGTCAGCGACGTCGAGGCCGACCTCGGCATCATGTGTCATCCCGTCACGTGGCCGATCAACCGCGACAACGCGTTCATCGGGATCTATGATCGCTGGTCTGAGACGATCCACCTGTTCGACCGGAGCGAGGATCATGGCGCGACGCGGGCCGCGGTGCGTGCCTCTACTCTCGACAGCCCGGAGCTGCGCGACCTGCTCGGCGCGGAGACGCACGAGCAGCTGACGCACGACATCTCGCTCCTGGACGAAGCGGGGCATCCGTTCTCGCGCGACGCGCTGCTATCGGGCGAGCTGTCGCCGGTGTTCTTCGGCAGCGCGCTCACCAACTTCGGCGTCGAAGCGTTTCTGCATCACTTCCTCGAGTTCGCGCCGCCGCCGCTGCCGCGCGAGTCGTCAGCGGGGATGGTGCGGCCGACCGACGAGGACTTCACCGGCTTCGTGTTCAAGATCCAGGCGAACATGGATCCGCGGCACCGCGACCGGGTCGCGTTCGTGCGGATCTGCTCGGGAAAGTTCGAGGCGGGGATGGACGTGACGCACGTGCGCACGGGGAAGACGATGCGGCTCGCGGCGCCACAGCAGTTCCTCGCGCGCGAGCGATCAGCCGTGGATGAGGCATGGCCCGGCGACGTGATCGGCGTGATGGATCGCGGCACTCTGCGGATCGGTGACACGCTGTCCACGCGCCCCGGCGTCGAGTTCACCGGCATCCCACGGTTCGCGCCGGAGCATTTCGCTCGCGTAATCCTCACGGATCCGATGCGCCGTAAGCAGCTCGATACCGGGCTGCGCCAGCTCACCGAGGAAGGCGCCGCGCAGGCGTTCTACACCTCCGCCAGCGACGTCGCGAGCCCGACGCCGATCATCGGCGCGGTCGGACTCCTCCAGTTCGACGTGATGCTGCACCGGCTCGAGCACGAGTACGGCGTGCGTTGCCGTCTCGAGATGATCGGGGGACGGTATCCGCGCTGGGTGACCGGCGCGAAGGAGGACATCGAGCGCTTCGCCAGCGAGCGCGGACGCATGCTGCTATACGACTCGAAGGGGAACCCGCTCGTCCTCTTTGAAGATCAGTGGGGGCTCAAGTGGGCGCTCGACCGCGAGACGAAGATCCAGTTTCACGAGGTCGCGCCCTAGCGCATCGACCTACGGCGATCGCTGCAAGAGCCTCCGCTCGAAGAAATCAGCTATTGCGGCGTTCACCCGCAGGTTGTTCGCATACAGCATCCAGTGGTGCGTGTCATCCGGAATGACGATCTGCTCGTACGGCACGCCCGCCGCGTCGAGCCTGCGCGCGAGATCCACCGTCTCGCTGAACCGCACGTTGCGGTCGTCGTCGCCGTGGATGAACAGCACCGGCGACTTCCACGTGCTCACGTAGGCGACGGGCGATGAGCGCCACGCGATCGCCGCAGCGCTGTCGCGATCGGTGGGCTCGAACTGCCACTGCGCCATGCCGAGCCGGCGGCCGCCATCGGACGTGTAGTTGTGCACGCCGTGGATGTCCACGCCCGCCGCGAACAGCTCGGAGTCGCGCGCCAGCGCCAGCGCGGTGAGATACCCACCGTACGATCCGCCGTATATCCCGATCCGCCGGCCGTCCACTTGCGGCAGCGCGCGGAGATATTCACCGGCGGCTTTGATGTCCTGGTACTCGCTCGCTCCGCGCGCCCCGCCGCCTACCGGATTCTGAAAGTCGAAGCCGTAGCCGATGCCGAGGCGGTAGTTCACTGCGAGCACGACGAATCCGCGGCTCGCCAGGTACTGGTTCATCGCGTACGCGTTCGAGTAGTAGTCGGAGTAGTGCCAGCCGAGCAGCATCTGGCGCGGCGGTCCGCCGTGCACGTAGACGATGGCGGGCTTCTTCGCCGCGCCGCCCGCCTTTTCGAAAAGCTGGCCATGAACAAGCACTCCATCCGGAGCGCGAAAGGTGACCTTCTTCGGCGTGACGAGTTGCCTCGCGGGAAAGTCGCGCGGGATCGGCGCGCTCAACCGAACCGATCGAACTCCGCCTGCTGGCATAAGCAACATTGGTTGCGCCGGTGCCTGAGCGCCCGCGCCGATGAAGACGGTCCACTTTCCATCGCCCGTGAGCGCCGGTGCCCACTCGTTGCCCGCTCCCGGCGTGAGCACCTCGATCGCGGCGCGCTCCACCGGCGTCCGGACGAGATGTCTCCGGTCGATGTCGTCCCGATCGGGGCCAGTGTTCGCCGAGAAATAGAGGATCCGCTTGTCCGGACTCACCCTGGGGAATTCGACCATGTAGTTGCCGGGCGTTAGCAACACCGGCTCGCCGCCGCGCGAATCGATGGAGTACATGTGCGGCCAGCCGTCCATGTAGCTGAGGAAGACGATCCGGTCGCCCGCTACCCATTGCAGATTCGACCCACCGCTGGAGCCGGGCAGAGTCTCCGGTGCTCTCCAGAGCTGCCGCGCGCTACCCGACGCGGCGTCGGCCACCCACAACGCCCACGGGCTCGGACGTCGCTCGAGAATCGGCGCGGGCGCTCCCCCCTGGGCCGGTCGCCGGATGAACACGAGCCGCGTGCCGTCTTGCGACCAGCGCGGTGATCCGTCGCG
>JANLGX010000495.1 GCA_024654005.1 Gemmatimonadaceae bacterium
ACAGGTCGGCGTCGAGCGCGCACATCGCGTTAACCGTGCGCGGGATGAGATCCGGGGCGTGCTCCGTGTCTGCGTCGGTGAAGCAGAGGATCGCGCCGCGCGCCCGGGACTTCCCGGTCCAGCACGCCCACTGCTTCCCGAACCAGTCGGCCGGAAGCGGCGGAGTCTCGATCACGGTCGCGCCCAGCCCGGCGGCGATCCCACCGGTACCGTCGGTGGACTGGTCGTCCACGACTATCAACTCGACGTTCGGATAATCAGTCGCGAGGATCGAGCGCACGCAGCGCGCGATGTTGCGCGCTTCGTTCCGCGCCGGGACGATCACCGAGACCAGCGGCGCGTCGCGCGGCAGGTCGGCCGTGAACTCGTCGAGCGTGCGCGAGCGCCGCATGCGCAGCACCATCCCGATGGGTACGAGCACCCACGGCAGGGCCGCGAGCAGCGCGATCTGAGTTGGAGTCACTGGAAAAAACTAGCGGGGCGTCGCAGTGGCGACGCCCCGCTCACTCCTGCTAAAGTCATTACCACGTTCCTGCGCCGTAAAAAGGCAAGCGATATGCCATTCCTTATTCCGGCCCTCGAATGCATCGTCCTTCCCGGGAATAACAATTCATGCCACTCGCCCCGATTCGTCCCGTTCCTCCGATAGGGCCCGGCGCGCGCGTCGCCCTCGTCGCGCCCGCGGGCACGCTGACCGGACCGGAGGACGTCGAGCGCGGTGAAGCCAACACGCGCTCGCTCGGCTGGGAGCCGCGCACCGGCGCGCACGTACTGAAGAAGCACCGGTATTTCGCCGGGACGGACGACGAACGGCTGCGCGATCTCAACGACGCGATCCGGGACGACGCGATCGACGCGATCTGGTGCCTGCGCGGCGGGTACGGCGCGATGCGGCTCCTGCCAGACGTGGACTTCGACGCGCTCTCGCACCGGCCGAAGGCCATCATCGGCTTCTCCGACCTCACGTCGCTGCTGTCCGCCGTGAGCGGGAAGTCCCGCATCGTGTGCTTTCACGGTCCGACCGCGCGGGTGCGGCTGACCGACTTCAGCCGCGCGTCGCTGCTAGCGGCGGTGAGCGAAGGGACCGATCCGTGCGGCGCGGCCCCCAACGCCCGCGTGCTGCGCGGTGGCAAGTGCGAGGGCCGGCTGGTGGGCGGCAATCTCGCGCTCGTGGCCGCCATGATCGGGACGCGGTTCGCGCCCGATCTCGAGGATTCAATTCTCTTTCTGGAAGACGTCGGCGAGCGCACGTACCGCGTTGATCGCATGCTCCGGCAGATCTACCTCAGCGGCGCGTTGCAGGGCTGCCGCGGAATAGTCTTCGGCGAGTGCACGGATTGTCCGGAAAGCTCGGCGAGCGGCACGCGCGAGCTGGACGAGATCCTGACTGAGATGGCCGAGCTGGTGGATGTGCCGTGCATCGCCGGCGCGCCGATCGGCCACATAGACGACCAGTGGACCCTCCCGGTCGGCGCGCGCGCGCGGCTAGACGCGGACGCGCGCACCCTCAACGTGTTGCCAATCACAAGGGAATCGACATGAGCTACAAGACGGGAGCTGATCTGATCGAGGAGGCGCGCGGCCGGATCAAGGAAGTCACGCCGGCCGAAGTGGCCGCGATGCGGGAGCGCGGCGAGCAGGCCATCCTGCTGGACGTGCGCGAGCCCAACGAGTGGAACCTCGGCAGGATTCCGGGCGCGGCGTTTCTGCCGCGCGGCCACCTGGAGTCCAAGGTCGAGGACGCCGCCCCGCGCGACGCGCGCGTGATCGTCTACTGCGCGCGGGGCAATCGGTCGGCATTGGCGGCCGACACGATGCGGCAGATGGGATACGAGAACGTCGCGTCCATGTCGGGCGGCTTTCAGCAATGGGCCATGGAGGGGCGGGAGGTGGAGTCTTGAGGCAGGATTTCGAGATCGCGGCTCCCGGCGGACGCACGGTGCGCGGCGATCTATACCGCGCCGAGGGCGCGAGGAACGGCGTCGTACTCTGTCACGGATTCAAGGGGTTCGCGCGCTGGGGCGCGTGGCCGAAGCTCGCGGAGGCGGTGAACGAGCGCGGGCTCAACGCCATCGCCTTCGACTTCTCCGGCAGCGGCGTCGGGAAGGACCGCGAGAGCTTCACCGAGCTGGACGCGTTCGCGGCAAACACCTACCGGCGCGAGCTGGAGGACCTCGGCGCGGTGGTGAGCCACGCGACCGGGCAGGGATGGATCGCGCGCGAGTTCGGCCTGTTCGGGCATTCGCGCGGCGGCGCGACCGCGATCTTCTTCGCGGCGGACTCGGACCGCGTGGCTTCGCTCGTGACGTGGGCGTCGATCGCGACGATCGAGCGCTGGTCGGAAGAGCAGATCCGCGACTGGCGGGAGCGCGGCTTCACTGAAGTCGTCAACAGCCGCACGGGCCAGGTGCTGCGGATAGACAGGTTCGCGTGGGAGGAGTGCGAGCGCGAGTCCCGCTCGAGACTCGACGTCGAGCGCGCCGCCGCGCGCGTACGCGGGCGGTGGCTGATCGTGCACGGCGCCGCGGACGACGTCGTTCCGGTTAGCGACGCGCACAGGCTGGGCAGGGCGAACGCGCGCGCGGAAGTGCGCGTGATCGAAGGCGCGAACCACGGGCTGGGCGCCGCCCACCCGCTAAAGACGATTCCCGAGCAGCTGCGCGCGGCGATAGCCGGGACCGCCGACTTCTACTCGACGACTCTGCCCGCGTGAAATGAGCCTGGACCGGACGCTGGCCGACCCCGAGGTCGCCAGGATCGCGCAGTCACTCGCGGCCCGGCCCGGGGTCGGCTCGCCCGATCCGGACGCGCGCTCGGCGGCCGTCGCATTGGTGCTGCGGGCGGCGGAGATGCCGGGGCTCGAGCTGCTGTTCATCCGGCGCGCGGAGTACGCCGAGGATCCGTGGAGCGGGCAGGTGGCGTTTCCGGGCGGGCGGCACGAGCCGGGCGACGAATCGCTGGAGCGAACCGCGATCCGCGAGACGTGGGAAGAGACGGGGATCGACCTCGCGGCGAGCGGAGCGATACTCGGCGCGCTCGACGACGTCAGGCCGAATACGATACTGCTGCCGAGGATAGTGGTCCGTCCGTTCGTGACCGCGGTTTCCGCTGACGCCCTGATTCAGGGGAGCGGCGAAGTCGCGGAGGCGTTCTGGGTGCCGCTCGACGCGCTCCGGGCGGAATCTCGCTGGGGCGAGACCGAGGTTACCGCGCGGGGAATGGCGATGCGGGTGCGGGCCTTTCAGCACGGAGATCACATCGTCTGGGGGATGACGGAACGTATTGTAGGGCAACTGCTTAGCCGCTTGGCAGCTCCTGGTTAGGGAAGGGGAATCCAAGCAATGAGAAGCCGGAAGCCAGCGGGTCAGAGGCGAGAAAACGCAGGGCTTGCGGGGCAGTTTAGGCAGACCTAAATTCTCGGACGCCTTCCACACGAGAGTCATTTGGCAGCGCCAGTTGAGACACCGCACGAGCTGAAGAACCACGTTGGTCCGCCGCCCCCTGATCCGGGGTGGAGGCACGCGCGGCTGGCGCCGTCGCTGGCGGAGGTGTACCGGACGATACCGATCACCGGCGCGAGCTGGTGGCGGAAGATGCTGGCGTTCGCGGGCCCCGGATACCTGGTCGCGGTCGGCTACATGGACCCGGGCAACTGGGCGACCGATCTCGCGGGCGGTGCGCAGTTCGGGTACGCGCTGCTCAGCGTCATCCTCATGTCGAACCTGATGGCGGTCCTGCTCCAGGGGCTTGCCTCCAAGCTCGGCATCGTCACGGGCCGCGATCTGGCGCAGGCGTGCAAGGACCACTACTCCAGGCCGGTCTCGTTCGTCCTGTGGATCCTGTGCGAGCTGGCGATCGCCGCGTGCGATCTGGCCGAGGTCATCGGGACGGCGATCGCGCTCAACCTGCTGTTCGGAATCCCGCTGACGCAGGGCATCGCCATCACGGCGCTCGACGTGCTGGTGGTGCTGTACCTCCAGAACAAGGGATTCCGCCTGCTCGAGGCGCTGGTGATCGTGCTGCTCGGCACCGTCGGCGTGTGCTTCGCAGCGCTGATGTGGATGTCCAAGCCGCCGGTCGCGGGGATCGTGTTCGGGTTCGCGCCGCCGCCGGAGCTGCTGCACAATCCAGCGATGCTGTACATCGCCATGGGCATACTCGGCGCGACGGTGATGCCGCACAACCTCTACCTGCACTCGTCCATCGTGCAG
>JANLGX010000499.1 GCA_024654005.1 Gemmatimonadaceae bacterium
GACGTGCAGTGGACCATCGCCGGCGCGGAGGCGGAGACCACCGTGATGGCGCGCGTTCTCCAGCACGTTGAGCAGCACCTCGCGCAGCTCCGCGCGGCGCGCCATCACGGTGGTCTCCGCCTCCGCGCCGGCGATGGTCCACTGCACGTCCGGCCCGGCGATCCGCTCGAGCTCGATCACGTCGTGCAGTATCTCGGACACGTCCACGGTCTCCGCCGGCGGCAACTCGGGCTGCGCGGTGCCGTACCTGCTGAACGCGCGCGCGATGTTGTCCAGGCGGTCGATCTCCTCGAGCATGCGGCGCATGTTGGCGTCGAACACCTCGTCGAAATCCACCCGCGGGTCATGCCGGGCGCGCTGGAGATGCTGCACCCCCAGGCGCATCGGCGTGAGCGGATTCTTGATCTCGTGCGCGACCTGCCGCGCCATCTCGCCCCACGCCAGCACCCGCTCAGCGCGCGCGAGCTCCCTGCGGCTGGCGTCGAGATCGTCCGCCATTCTGCGCACCGCGGTGAATGCCTGGGAGAATTCCGTCGGCGGCTTCACCGGGAGCGGCAGCTGGTCCTCGCCGCGGGCGATCGCGCGGACGGATCGCCGGAGCGCCTCGATCGGAGCCGCGAACTGCCGGGCGGCGATTCCGCTCAGCCAAAGCGCCGCGATCGCGCCGAGCGCGGTCGAGAACAGCAGCAGCACGCCGAGGTCGTTGCGCCTGCGCGCCAGCGCCTCGTCGTCGCCGCGCGCGGGCGCCGCGATCACGAACCGCTCGCCGGAGAACCCGACCGACGCGCGATAGCCGAACAGCACGCCGACCCCGCCGATGCTCATGTCGCGACTCGCCGAGATCTCGTCGCCGAGATCGAGCGTCCGGTACACGCTCGGGTGCAGCGCGCGGCCCACGGGCGACAGCGCCCAGTACAGCGAGTCGCTCGTCTCCGACAGCTCGCCCGCTCGATACAGGAAGAGCGGCAGCCCGAACCGCGCGCCGACGAGCTCGATGTTCCGCTCCGCGCCGGCGGCGATGACCGCGTTGAGCGTCTCGCGCACCAGCAGCTGCCGCGTCTGCCTGAAATCGCTCCGGAGCCGGCGGTACGACCACAACGAGAACGCCACCGCCGGCGCGAGGAAGAAGACGAACAGGGCGAGTATGAGCCGCGCCCGGTAGCTGCGCCCCCAGTGGCGGATCCGCACGCTTGCCCTGGTCAACGCGCCGCCTTCGGCGCCCAGCGCGAGCATCCAGACCACCCACGCGACCAGCCCGTTCAGCAGCAGCACCAGAACCAGCCGCTGCAGGAGCGCCCACGGCGATCGCGTGTCCACCTCGAGGTGCACGCGCGCGGGTCCCGCCACCGTCTGGATCACGTCGTCGGCGTGCAGCTCGTCGCCGATCCTTCGCCAGGTGATCCCGCCTGCCTGCGCGGGCGATCCCGTAGCGGGACGATCCGCGAGGTACAGCACGTACGGCGCACGCTCCGGGACAGCCGGCGGCAGCCCCAGCAGCGGACCGTACGGATCGAGCGGGATGAGACGAGTGCGCGGCAGCACGGCGACGGACGTCGCCCCGCTGTCGTGCGGCAGCACCAGCAGCTGCTGCGCGCCGGCTCCGGACAATACGCGCCGCTGCAGCGGCCGGCCGGTGCCATTCGCCTCCGCGACCGCCGCCGCGATCGCGGCGGTGTCCTGCGCCACGCGCGCCGCGTCGAAGCTGGCGAGCGGAGCACCGTCCGCGCTCCACGAGCGGAGCGAGAGCGGGTAGCCGGCGATCGCCAGCTCGCTCTCGACGTACCGCTGGAGCAGGTCGGCCCTGGAAACGGGTGGCCGCCCCACCGCCAGCTGCTCGCGCAGGCGGTCGAGGAGCGCGGCGGCGTACTCGTCACCCGCCTTCAGCGAGGCGACGTCGGTCTCCGCCAGCGTCACGCGCTGCTGCGTCGTCGTCCGCCACACGATCCCCGCGGCCAGGACCCCGGCCACGACCGCCGCCGCGATCGTGCCGTACGTGCGCAGCCTCCGCCGGCGCGGCCACACCCCGGACGCGAGCCACGCCGCCAGCTCGAGAAACGCGAAACACACCAGGAAGAGCGGAACCTGCCACATCAGCCAGAGCGTGACCGAGCTGCCGCGGGGCGGCTGGCCAATGCCCTCTGCCAGCACGACGAGCGAGTAGATCCCGAGCGCGGCGGCGGCGGGCGCCGCGAGCGCGGCGAGCGCGGGCCGCCCGAGTCTGACTCTCGCCCGCACCAGCGTGTACACGCCCAGCAGCAGCAGCAGCGCCGTGAACGTGAGCGCCGCCGCGCTCGCGGTCCAGCGGCCGCCGGCGGCGGAGTAGTAGTACGAGGGATTGAACCAGCGCGCCGTGTTCGAGAAGGAGTTCAGCGGCACGATCGCGACGCACGCGGCGCACACGGCGAGAGCCACCGCCCGATGCGCGACTCTGCGACTTCTGCCCGCGATCCAGAGCAGCGCCAGCAGCACGAGCGCGAGCAGCGCCGCTATCCGGGTGCGCGCGAGCGACGTGGCCGCGAGCCGGATCTCGCCCGGTGAGAGCGCTGTTGCCCGCACGCCGACCAGCGCGCGTCCGGCCGAGTCCCGCAGCAGCGCTTCTCCACCGGGCGCCGAGTCGCCGAGCAAATAGGTGAAGCCCGCGATAGGGTACCGCGCGACCACCTGCTCGTCCAGCGCCGTCGACAGCCTGTCGCCGGGCGGCTCGGCGTGCAGCACGAACGAGGCGACGGCCAACCGGTCGCCGCGCGCCGCCGTCGCGTTGACCGTCGTAAAAAACCGGTCCGACGTCACGCTGAGCGGCGCGGTGACATCCTCCGCCGCGATCCTGAGCCGGCCGCTCCAGGCGAGCCGTCTTCCGCCCTGGAAAAGCATCACGCCCCAGGCGGGATCGCCGGTTCGACGCGCGGGCACCGCGTCGAAAGCGTCCTCCTGGGAGCGCGGCACGTCGAGCGCCGCCGCGGCCGCGGCCTGGACGCGCGTGATCTCGCGCACGAGCGTTTCGCGCAGATCGGCGACCGCCCGCTGCTGAATCGCGGCCGCAGACGCAAAGTGTTCGCCCTCGCCGGCGGAAAACGCTAACTTGGGCCCTGTCGGGAACCTGCTCCAAGCGGCCAGGGCAAGCGCCCCGACGCCCAGCACCACCAGCCAGAGCCGCGTGCGCCCGCCGTTCGCCGCGGGGCGGGTTCGAACTCCGGAGCTACCTGTGTCGTCCGTGCCCATTCAGACGTTCCACACCGCAACCCACTCGACGGGCGGCCCCAAGCCGCTCCGCATCAAGGAGATGCTGCCGTCGCAGATAGCCGCCGTCCTGCGCGAGGACCCCCGGCTCATCATCCCGGTGGGCACCTGCGAGCAGCACGGTCCGCATCTCCCCATCGGTGTCGCGACTCTCATCATCGAGCACCTGGCCGACGACCTGTCATCGGAGTACGGAGTCCTGCGGGCGCCAACGGTCGAGTACGGGGTGAACGTAGATACGGAGAGAGGGCTCGCCGGCAACGGCTCGCTCCGGCGCAAGACGCTGCATCGGATGCTCAACGATCTGCTCGATTCGTGGGAGGCTTCGGGCGTGCGCGAGTTCATTCTGCTCACCGCTCACGGGCACGACCCGCACCAGGAAGCGCTCGCGACCGTTGTGACCGCCGAAGCGCGCGTCCGGGTCGTGGACGCGCTCGGGGTCAACGTCTCCGATCTCCTCGAGGGACAGAACGAGCCGATGCACGGCGATGAAGTGGACACGTCGATTCTCCTGTATCTGGCGCCCGAGCTCGTAAACATGAATCTCGTGCGCGACAATATGATGGACCGCGAGCGGCTGCGACGTTACCGGCGCGGCAACCTGAAGCTGCCGGCGGGCAGCGGAGCCTCGATCGGCCGGCCCTCGCTGGCGACGGCCGAGAAAGGCCGGCTGCTGTACGAGCGGATCCGCGCGCGCATCAGCGACAGGATATTCCTCGCGCCGTCGCTCGAGAGCTGAGCGCAACCGTCCGCGCGCGACCTTCGACGAAACTTCACGCACCGGCGTTCGTAGTTACCCCAACTTCACTCACGCCACATCCATGCGATTGACGCTACTGCTCGCAATCCAGCTCGTCGCCGTACCCCTGCTCGCGCAGGGCCCGACCCGGTCCGACTCCGTCGACCGCGGCCTGACGCTGTCCGAGGCGCTCACGCTGGCCACCCGGTTCAATCCGTCGCTCAGACAGGTCGCGAACGACATCCACGGCGCCAACGCGGCGGTCCGGGCGGCGTACGGCGCCTTTCTTCCGTCGGCGGACGCGGCGCTCAGCTCGGAGTTCCAGCAGAGCGGCCGCCAGATATTCAGCGGCGCCAGCCTCGGCGCGAGCTCCGACGCCATGCAGTCGTCGTATCGCATCGGGCTGAACTACCGGCTCAGCGCGGCAACGTTCATCAATCCATCCCTGCAGAAGGCCAACCGCGAGGGCGTCGAAGCCGACATCACCGGCGTGGAATCGGTCGTGCGGTCCAACGTCACGCAGCAGTACCTGAACGTGCTCGCGGCCAATGCGCGCGCGGACCTGCAGGACACGCTGCTGATCGCGGCCGAGGCGGAGGTGGTTCTGGCCAGGGCGCGGGAGATCGTCGGCGCGGGCACGGAGCTCGACGTGCGCCGCGCCGAAGTCGCGCGCGGCGAGATCCAGGTGCAGCAGCTCCGGGAGCGGAACCAGATCGACATCGAGGAGCTGCGACTCTTCCAGGAGATGGGGGTGGAGCCGCGCACCGACGTGGTGCTGACCACGACGTTCGCGGTCGAGTCGTTCGATCGTCCGCTCGAGGAGCTGCTCGCCCTGGCCCGGGAGCAAAATCCCGTCTTGCTGGCTACCCGGCAGCGCGAGCGCGTGGCCGAGCTCGGCGTCAGGCGGCAGCGCGGGGAATACATGCCGACGCTGAGCATGAGCACGGGCCTGGCCGGATACACTTTCGAGTACACCAACCCCGACTTCCTCGTGCAGCAGGCGCAGGGGCAGATCACGGGGCAGCAGGCGGCGTGCGTGGAGCGCGAGCAGCGGTTCGCGGCGGCCGGCCTTCCCAACCAGCTGGCCGGCTGCTCGTCGATCACGTTCACGCCGGCGCAGGCGGCGGCGCTGAGACAACAGAACAACCAGTTCCCGTTCGGCTTCAACAGCAGCCCGCGCTCCATATCCGCGACGCTGTCGCTGCCGGTGTTCGACGGCTTCGCCCGCGCGCTCCGCCGGCAGGAGGCGGTCGCGGCCAGTGACGACGCGAGGCACGCGGTGCGCGCCCGCGAGCTGGCGGTGACTACCGACGTCACCGCCGCGTACCTCACGCTGCAGACCGCGCTGCGCACCGTGGCGCTGCAGGAGCGCAACGCCGCGATGGCGCGGGACGAGATGAAGCTGTCGCGGGACCGCTATCGCCTCGGCATGGCGGGCTTCATCGATCTCACGCAGGCACGCGATGCGTTCGAGCGCGCCGAGAGCGCGCGCATCACCGCGATCTACGACTATCACAAGGCCTTCGCCGCGCTGGAAAGCGCGGTCGGCCGGCCTCTTCGCTGACGGAGCGATAAATGTCCAAACGAAAAAAGTGGTCGATCCTGGCCGGCGCAGGTGTCCTGGTCGTCGCGATCGGCGGCATTGCGGCCGCCAAGGGTGGTGACAAGGCGACCGAAGTCCGCATAGAGCCCGTCGAGCGCCGCGATCTCGTGGCCTCGGTAACGGCGAGCGGACAGGTGCAGCCACGCAAGAAAGTGGACGTGAGCGCCGACATCACGGGCCGGATAGTGCGGCTGGCGGTGCGCGAAGGCGATCAGGTCAACAAGGGTCAGTTCCTCCTCGAGATCGATCCCTCGAACTACATCGCGGAGGCGGAGCGCTCCGCCGCCGCGGTCGCCAGCAGCCAGGCCAACCTGCGGCAGGCGCGCACCAGCCTGGCGCAGGCCCGGCGCAACTACGAGCGCATGGCCGAGCTCAAGCGCGCCAACCCGACGCTCATCTCCGACGAGCAGGTCGAGCAGCTGCGGACGCAGGTGGAGGTGTCCGAGGCCTCGGCGCAGGCTTCGTCGCACGCCGTGGCGCAGGCCGCGGCCGCGCTCCGGGACGCGCGCAGCCGGCTCGCCAAGACGACCATCGTCGCGCCGATGACCGGCCAGGTCACGCGGCTGGTAGTCGAAGAAGGCGAGACCGCGATCCAGGGAACGCTGAGCCGGGACGCGGCGACGCTGCTCACGATCGCGGACATGAGCGTGCTCGAGGTGAAGGTGAAGGTCGACGAGACCGACGTGTCCACGATCTCCCTCGGAGACTCGGCGGTAGTGCAGATCGACGCGTTCGTGGACACGACGTTCCGCGGACGGGTCGTCGAGATCTCCAACAGCTCGCTGCGCGCGCCGGGCGGCGCTACGCCGGGCTCGACCGATCAGGCCATCGATTATGAGGTCACGGTGGAGCTGCTGAACGCTCCGCCCACGACGCGGCCCGATTTCTCGGCCACCGCGAAGATCATCACCGAGACGAGGAACAAGGCCCTCTCCATTCCCATCATCGCGCTCACCGTGCGCGAGGACACCACCGACCGCACCGCGGACACGGTGACGACGCTCGGCCGGGCGCAGCCGAAGGTGCAGGTCGGGAAGCGCGACGTGGAAGGCGTGTTCGTCGTCGGCACCGACAACAAGGTGACGTTCCGCCCCGTGCGGGTCGGCATCGCCGGCGAGCGGTACTTCGAGGTGCTGTCCGGGCTGCGCGAGAACGAGAAGATCGTGGGCGGCACGTACCAGGCGATCCGCGACCTGAAGGACGGCCGCACGGTCAGGGAAGAAGTGAAGAAGGAGGAGAAGAAAGCGTGATGCCGGGAATCACCGACGTGCCATCGGCGGGGGAGCCCGGCCTCAGCACCACCGCCGAGCGGAAGATCGTCACCGCCAGCGCGGGCGAGGCGCCCGGGAAGGACTGGGTGATCGTCGCGCGCGGGCTCACCCGCGAGTACGACATGGGCGGCGAGATCGTGCGCGCGCTGCGCGGCGTGGACATCGCGATCCGCCGCAACGAGTACGTCGCGATCATGGGGCCGTCGGGCTCGGGCAAGTCCACCCTCATGAACCTCATCGGCTGCCTCGACACTCCGACCGCGGGCGAGTACTGGCTGAACGGCATGCTCGTGTCCGACATGAACGACGACGAGCTGGCGCGCATCAGGAACCGCGAGATCGGCTTTGTCTTCCAGACGTTCAACCTGCTCCCGCGCGCGAGCGCGCTGCACAACGTCGAGCTGCCGCTGGTGTACGGCGGAGTCCCCGGCGCGGAGCGCCGGAAGCGCGCGGAAGAGGCGCTGGACAGCGTGGGGCTCTCGGACCGGAAGCTTCACCGGCCGAACGAGCTGTCGGGCGGACAGCGGCAGCGCGTGGCGATCGCGCGCGCGCTCGTCAACCGCCCGTCCATCCTCCTGGCCGACGAGCCGACGGGGAACCTCGATTCGACGACGTCGGCGGAGATCATGAACGTATTCGAGCAGCTCGCCGAGTCGGGCCAGACCGTGATCATGGTGACGCACGAGGCCGAGATCGCCGCGCACGCGAAGCGCGTGGTGGTGCTGCGCGACGGAATGGTGGAGAGCGACGATCGCCGCGAGAAATTCGCGGCGCGAATCAGCGGGTAGCCACGTGCACCTGCTCGACGCGATCCGCCTCGCGTTTCAGACGCTGCGGGTGCAGAAGCTGAAGAGCTTCTTCACGCTGGTCGGCGTCACGATCGGAGTCATGTTCCTGATCGCCGTCGTCTCGATCGTCGAGGGGATGGGCAGCTACATGGAGAACGACTTCGTCGCGAAGCTGATCGGCACCAACACCTTCCAGCTGCGCCGCTTCCCTTCCATCAGCGACGCGAGCGAATCCGAGTGGCGCGAGTGGGTGCGCCGGCCGCGCATCACCTTCGACGACGCGAAGGAGGTGGCCGCCGCGCTCCCTCCCGGCGCGATGTGGTCGGTCGAGAGCTCGGACAATATCGCGATCGAGTCCCGGTTCTCGCGCCCGCGCGAGCTGGAAGCGTCGGCCGTGGACGGCGATTACTTCCGCATCCGGAACATGGAGGTCGCGCAGGGACGTCTCATCAGCCCGCAGGAGCTCGCCCTGGGCAGCCGCGTGGTGGTGATCGGGCAGGAGATAGCGACGCGCTTCTTCCCCCGTCTCAACCCCATCGGCCGGACTCTCAAGGTCGGCGGCACGAGCTACGAGGTGATCGGCGTCGCGGCCAAGCAGGGATCCATTTTCGGAATCTCGCTGGACCGGTTCGTGATCGCGCCGGCCAGCAGCCCGCTGCAGCGCATCGTGAACCCGCATGGTCTGATCGACGGCATGAAGGTGAAGATGCCGACGACCGAGGGGATGTTCGACACGCGTGAAACCGTGCGCCAGGTCATGCGGGCCAGGCACAAGCTGCGCCCGTCGCAGCCGGACAACTTCGTCATGGAGACGTCGGAGTCGGCGCTCGAGTTCTGGAAGAAGATCGAGGGCAATCTCGTCATCGCCGGCGTCATCCTGCCGGCGATCGCGCTAATCGTGGGCGCGCTGGTGATCATGAACATCATGCTCGTCGCCGTCAGCGAGCGCACGCGCGAGATCGGCATCCGCAAGGCGATCGGCGCGAAGTACCGCGACATCCTGGCTCAATTCCTCGTGGAAGCCACCACGCTCAGCATCATCGGCGCCGCGATCGGCGTGGCGCTGGGCATCATCCTGTCGCAGGCGATCGCCGCGCTGTCGCCGCTGCCCGCGTCCGTCGCGCCGTGGTCGATCATCACGGGAATTCTCGTCGGCGCCGGCGTGGGAGTCGTCGCGGGCGTGTACCCCGCGAGTCGCGCGGCGCGGCTGGATCCGATAGTCGCGCTGAGGGCCGAGTAGATGCGCCTCTCTTCCGCGCTGTTCAACATCGTCGAGGGCGTGGGCATCGCGTTCGACGCGATCCGCTCCAACAAGGTGCGCGCGGCGCTGACGATGATGGGCGTGGCGGTCGGCGTGTTCGTCGTCGTCGCCCTGTCGGCAGCGGTGCACGGGATCAACCAGAGCGTGGCCCGCGACCTCGAGTCCGCCGGCCCGACCAGCTTCATGATCTTCCGCCGTCCCGTGAGCCTCGGCGACATCTGCGACGGAACCGACGACACCTGCCCGTGGCGGCGCAATCCGCCGCTCACGCTGGCGGAAGCGCGCGGCATCGGAGAGCTGCCCTCGATCGCCGCGGTGACGTCGCACATCAGCGACTGGGGAAGCTACCGGTACAAGGACAAGGCGCTCACCGCCGGCCGCGACGCGTTCTCGCACGGCTGGATCGAAGTGGACGGCGGTGACGTCGTCGCGGGCCGCGACTTCACGTACGCCGAGGCGCTGACCGGCGCGCGCGTGATCGTGGTCAACAAGGAGCTGGCGAAACGGCTGCTCGGTGAATCCGATCCCCTCGGCAAGCAGATCCTGGTGGCCGGCATTCCGTTCACGATCATCGGCGTGCATCACAACGTCGGCAGCTTTCTCGGCAAGCCCAACTCGTCGGCCTCGGGCAGCGACCCGCGGGGCATCGTGCCGCTCGAGTCGGCGCGGCGCCATCTGGACAGCTCGCCGCGCCGGCTCGACCTCACCGTCAAGCCCGTGGCCGGGGTGACGCAGGCCGAAGCGATCGACGACGTGACGGCATATCTGCGCGGCAATCGCCGACTCCGGCCGGCCGAGCCGAGCGATTTCGCGATCGTGACGTCGGAGCAGCTGATGGAGATCTACAACGGCTTCTTCGGCGTGTTCTTCGTGATCATGCTCGCCTTGTCGGCCGTGGGGCTGCTCGTCGGAGGCGTGGGCGTGATCGCGATCATGATGATCAGCGTCACCGAGCGCACCCGCGAGATCGGCGTTCGCAAGGCGCTCGGCGCCACCCGGCTCACGATCCTGTGGCAGTTCCTGGTGGAAGCGGCGACGCTGACGAGCATAGGAGCGGGGATCGGTCTGTTCGCGGGGACGTTCTCCGCGATGCTCGTGAGCGAGCTGACGCCGATTCCGGCGCAGACGCCGCCCGGCGCGATCGTGGCGGCGCTGGGGGTCAGCGCGCTGACAGGGATGGTGTTCGGCTTGTGGCCCGCGATGAAAGCGTCCCGCCTCGACCCCGTCGAAGCGCTCCGCTTCGAGTAGCGGTCACCGCGTCGCGACGGCTTCCATCGTCGTCGTGGCGGTCATGCCGAGCGGGATGCTGAAGGAGAAGACGGTTCCTTCGCCCTGGACGCTGGAGACGTCGATCCGGCCGCCGTGCGCTTCCACGATCCCCTTGGCGATCGTGAGGCCGAGCCCGCTTCCGAGCGACGCCGTCTTCTTCGCCTGCCAGTACCGGTCGAACACACGCGGCACGTCGGCCGGCGGAATGCCGGGGCCCGTATCCACGACGTCGAACGCGACCGCGTCGTCTTCCCGCCGCGCGCGAATCAGCACGCGACCGCCGTCGGGCGTGAACTTGATCGCGTTGCCGCCGAGGTTGGAGAAGACCTGAAAGAGCCGGTCGCGGTCCGCGTACAGTACCGGCAGCTCGGGCGGCGCCTCCGTAGTCAGCTCGATCTGCTTCGCCGCGGCGAGCGGCCGGAGCGTCTCGACGACCTCGCCCACGAGCGGCGCGATCTCCTGGGCGGAACGATGCACGTGCAGCTTCCCCGCCTCGATCGCGTTGACGTCGAGCAGATCGTGGATCAGGCGGTGCATCCGAACCGCCTCGCGCTTGACCGCGCTGAGCTGCCGCCGCTCCATCGCGTGGGCCTCGTCGTCCGGCACGATGTCCTCCAGCAGGAAGCTCACGGCCATCTGGATGGTGCTGAGCGGATTCTTCAGGTCGTGCGAGACGAGCGCGATCATCTTCTCGCGATCGCGTCCCATCTCCTCCGCCGCGCGATACAGCACCGCGTGGTCGACGGCCAGCGCCGCCCTGCGGCCGATCTCGGCGGCGAACATGACGTCGCTGTCCGTGTACCGGCGGCCCGACTCAGCGGTCGCGACGAAGATCAGCAGGCCGAGGACATGACCGCGCGCCACGAGCGGAACCCCGAGATAGGCGGTCGGCGCCAGCTCGCGCAGCAGCGCGAGGTGCGTCTCGTCGACCGCGAGAATCCGGAGCAGGCGCTCATCCACGGTGTTGATCAGCTGGGTCTCGCCGCTGAGAATGGCCCTGGCCCCGGGGTGATCCATCCCGCCGATGTTCGGCGAATACGCGCGCAGCTTCTCGGTCAGCTGGGCCTTGTCGGGGTTTCGATGCGCGGACGAGCCCCACATCACCACACCGCGCTCGTCCAGCAGACCGATGGCGCAGTAGTCCGCGACGGTCGGAACGCAAAGCTCGACTACGCTCGCCAGAGTCTCTTCGTAGTCGAGCGAGGCTTCCATCAGCGCCCCGGCCTCCGCCAGAAACTCCCAGCGGCTCCCGAGAATCGCGCGGCGCCTCCGCTCCGCCGTCTCGCCGAGTCGCGCGAACCGCGCGCGCCAGCTGTTGGTTTCAGCCATGCTGCAAACTAGACCCGCGGGCAGACGCCGGGCAATTCCCGGAGATCCGATAGTGGGCCGATTCCGGTGACGTACCACTGCGAACGCTTGTGTCGGTCCGTGCGAGCGGATTTGTTTGGCGAATGAGCACTGGAATTCAATGACCGCGGCGGAAACCGCGGAAGCAGTGGCCGTTCATGGCGATCGCAGTCGCGTTGATCGCGTACGGCGCGTACGGCGCGTACGGCGCGTACGAGCTGCTGAACGCGCGGT